>NZ_JBSVEM010000007.1:0-233708 GCF_056312285.1 Pseudoalteromonas sp. ABE4_541 | reverse complement strand
CTGTAAAACGTGACTTTTTCATTGTTGTCTCCTGTTTGTGATATTACAGAAAACTCTAATTAAACATGTCTCATGTTAAGGGAAGTGGACACTTCCTGCTCACTGTTAACTACCAAATAGCGTTCATGTATTGCCCATAGGTAAAAGCTCTTAACTTGATATACGCATTGGCTGTGCTGTGCGCGAGCTCCCCAGATTTCACTGCTGAAAGTAGATAGGAGCGAAAAAGGTAGGTAGGTTTTAGTCTTTTAATAGGAGGGAAGTGATCCCAGTCAAGCTTCTCTTCTTCTAGAAATTGATAATACTTGAGAAGCGCTCGGCTACACGGAGTGAGATCTTTAGCTTTTTTGACTGTCTTCAAATAGAAAAGGTAGCTGTTTGGCTCAATTAAAAATTGGCCACTTCTTGAAAAAAAGGTAGGCAGAGACCCGATGTTGTGATCAATGGGTATGCAGTGGTAATACCCTTCGTCAAAATTTAATTTTGTATTTCTAAATACATTACTTGAGTTTATTAACTGAACCATTTATTTACCTAAAAAGTTGAACCATCTAAGCCGGTTCGACTTAGATGGTAAATGTTAACTTTCCAGATTTATAAACGTGTGACAGTATGTTTTCTACATTAACTCGTCATAGTAACAAACTCTTCTGATCCAGTCGGGTGTATGGCGACGACTGAATCAAAGTCGGCTTTGGTTGCGCCCATTTTCATTGCCACGGCAAAACCTTGGATCATTTCGTCAACGGCAAAGCCGATGCCGTGTAGGCCAACAATTTTTTCATCCGGTCCGGCGCATACTAGCTTCATTTTGCACGGTTGACGGTGCTGGGTAACCGCTGTGTACATGGCGGCAAAGGTTGAGGTATACACTTTAATATTGTCTTTGCCATACTGTTCAATGGCTTGTGGCTCGGTTAAACCAATGGTGCCGATTGGGGGATGGCTGAATACCACGGTAGGGACTAGGTTGTAGTCCATTTTGGCATCTGGCAATTCAGGGTTAAACAAGCGCTCTGCTAACATACGGCCCGCTTTAACGGCAACAGGTGTTAATTCAATGCCGCCTTCCATAATATCGCCCAGCGCATAAATACCTTTCACTGAGGTATTTTGGTACTCATCTACTTTAATAAAGCCACGCTCGTTCGTTGCAACATCGGTGGCTTCTAAGTTAATTAAATCCGTGACTGGCTCGCGGCCAATTGCCCAAATAACTTGATCGACGGTATGTGATTGACCGTTTTCTAAATGTAGAGTCACCGAGCCGTCGGCTTCTTTGCATAGCTCTTTTGGAACTGCGTTGGTGTGTAGTGTTGGACCTTCTTTTTCCATCACCTCGACTAAAGTTTCTACCACAAGTGGGTCGAAGCTACGAAGGGGAGCGTGTTTACGCACAAATAAATGGGTTTCTGTGCCCAAGCTATTTAATACGCCAGCAAGCTCAACGGCAATATAACCTGCGCCAATCACCGCCACTCTGCGCGGTTGTTGCTTCAACTCAAAAAAGTCATTTGAGTCAATACCATATTCGGCACCAGGAATGTTTGGAATTGAAGGGCGGCCACCTACGGCAATGCTGATGTGATCAGCGGTGTAATGTTCACCGTTTACTTCAATGGTACGATTGTCGACAAATTTGGCAAAGCCGTTGATCACGGTGACGCCATTCTTGGCAAGGTACCCTTCATAGCCTTTATGAATTCGGCCAATGTAGGCTTCACGGCTTTCGACCAATTTCGCCCAATCAAAGTTTTTTAATTCAACATCAAAACCATAATCTGGCGCATAGAGTTTGATTGCTTCCGCTACTTGTGCACCATGCCACATTACTTTTTTAGGTACGCAACCTACATTGACGCAGGTACCACCCATATGTTTGGCTTCAATTAGTGCGACTTTTGCGCCACGCATTGCGGCGCGGTTAGCTGATGCAATACCGCCACTGCCACCACCAATTGCGATATAGTCAAAGTGTTGAGTCATAACTTGCCCTTAGTTTATTTCAATTTATTCTACGCTTAGAGAGTAAAGACCGAGCTAAACGGTAAAAGTTAACAGTCTAACTTGTAATTGAGGCATTTGCCCCAATTTCAACACAATACAGCAAAATAACGATAAGAGAACACATTATGAGCAACCCGTTGATAGGGCTTGAAGGCCTGCCGCCATTTTCAAAAATTGAACCTGAACATATTGTGCCAGCTTTGAAAGAAGCGCTCGCTCATTGTCGCCAAACGATTGAAGATGTATTAAAAAACCAAACATTTACTTGGGATAACTTAGTATTACCCATCGAAGAAGCCGACGACAAATTAACGCGCATGTTTTCACCTGTATCTCACATGCATTCGGTGGTAAACAGTGAAGCGCTGCGTAACGCATATAATGAGTGCTTACCAATGTTGTCAGAGTACTCAACATTTGTTGGCCAGCATCAGGGTCTTTACGAAGCATATAAATCAATTAAAGACTCAGCAGAATTTGCTAACTTATCAGTAGCACAGCAAAAAACCATTGATAATCAATTACGTGATTTTACTTTGTCGGGTATTGCACTGAGCAAAGACAAGCAAAAGCGTTTTGGTGAGATCAGTGCGCGTTTATCAGAGCTTGCTTCTAAGTTTGGTAATAATGTAATGGACGCCACTCAAGCGTGGCAAAAGCACATTAGTGATGAATCGTTATTAACTGGTTTACCTGAATCGGCATTGGCACTGGCGCAGCACACTGCACAAGCAAAAGAGCTCGATGGTTGGGTATTCACATTGGACATCCCATCTTACTTACCGGTTATGACTTATGCGGATAACCGAGAGCTGCGCGAGGAAGCGTATCGTGCCTTTGTGACTCGTGCATCTGATCAGGGTCCAAATGCGAACGAATTTGATAACTCCGTTATCATGAATGAAGAACTAGCGCTTCGTCACGAAGCCGCACAATTACTTGGTTTTGATAGCTATGCACATAAATCATTGGCCACAAAAATGGCTGAATCACCAGCTCAAGTATTTGAATTTTTAAATGATCTTGCCAGCAAGTCTAAGCCGCAAGCTGAAGCTGAGCTGGCTGAGCTGGTTGCTTTTGCTAAGCAAGAGCATGGTATCGAAAAATTAGAGGCTTGGGATTATGGTTATTATGGTGAAAAGCTAAAACAAGCAAAGTATGCTATCTCTGATGAACAATTACGTCCTTATTTCCCAGCAGATACTGTGTTGAATGGGTTGTTCACAACCGTAAATCGTTTATTTGGTATTAAAGTCAGCGAAGTTAATGAGTTTGATAGTTATCACCCAGATGTGCGTTTTTTTGCTATTCATGATAAAAACGATGAGTTGCGCGGTCATTTTTATTTAGATCTATATGCCCGTGAGCACAAGCGTGGCGGTGCTTGGATGGATGACTGTATGGGCCGTAAAAAGCGCGCTAATGGGCAGCTACAAACACCGGTTGCCTACTTGGTATGTAACTTTAATAAAGCGGTTGGCGATAAGCCTGCTTTGTTTACGCACAACGAAGTCACCACGTTATTCCACGAATTTGGCCACGGTATCCACCATATGCTGACGCAAGTTGAAGCGGCACCAGTTGCGGGGATCAACGGTGTTGCGTGGGATGCGGTCGAGTTACCAAGTCAATTTTTAGAAAACTGGTGCTATGAAGAAGAAGCGTTGAGTTTTATTTCTGGTCATTTCGAAACGGGCGAGCCACTGCCAAAAGAGCTGTTAGACAAGCTGCTTGCAGCGAAAAACTATCAGTCGGCAATGCAAATGTTGCGTCAAATTGAGTTTAGCTTGTTCGATTTCCATATTCATGCCGACTATCAAGGTGATGACACTGATTATATTCAGTCAAAGCTTAACGCCGTGCGTGAAAAAACAGCGGTGATTAAAGCTCCTGAGTTTAACCGTTTTCAACATAGCTTTAGCCATATTTTTGCAGGCGGTTATAGCGCCGGTTATTACTCATACAAATGGGCTGAAGTGCTGTCTGCGGATGCATTTTCTAAATTTGAAGAAGAGGGCATTTTCAACGAACACACGGGCCGAGCCTTTATGGAAAACATTTTAGAAAAAGGCGGTTCAGAAGAGCCTATGGTATTGTTTACCCGTTTCAGGGGTAGAGAACCGCAAGTTGACGCATTACTCAGACACAGTGGTATTAATAGCGCGGCTTAACGTGTTGGTTTAATCATTGTTTGTAGAAGAGCACCTTAGGGTGCTTTTCTTGTTTTGACTGCTCGCAAATTTATTTTCTAGGTCTATGCTTTTTAAAGAATAGAATGGCTTGAGGCTAGATGATGAGCAAACTGGTATTGGCAATTGATGATGATAAGCTGGCACATTGTATTATTGAAGAAGCACTTTCTTCGAGTTGCCAGTTGCTACATGCTCGTAATGGTGAAGACGGCATACGTCTCGCGCAAAAACATCAACCCGATATTATCTTGCTCGATGTTGAAATGCCTGGTATGAATGGTTTTGAGACATGCCAAAAACTCAAACGTTTAGAGGAAACAGCTAACACCCCAGTGATGTTTTTATCGCAAAAGAGCGATATTTCCGAACGTATGCGTGGTTACAATGCGGGAGCTGCCGATTACATTGTTAAGCCTTTTGAGTGCCCAGAATTATTAGCACGCATTGAGGTACTAGATAACTACCGTCAACAATCTAAGCAATTAGTCCAAGATATACAACGCGCACAGATCACCGCAGAAATTGCCATGACAGACTCGGGGGATATGGGACGGATCATGCGCTATGTCGGCCAATCCTATCACGCACACGATCTTGACTCGCTCAGCAGCTATTTTTTGGAATTCTTTATACCGCTGCAATTGGAAGTGGCTTTAGTATTTTGGTATCGCGGCGATGCAGTGTTTTTTTCGAACGAGGGGAGCATTCAGCCGATAGAGCAAGAGCTACTTGAAAAACATCAAGATGGTAGTCGATTTGTTGACTTTGGTCGACGCACTATCATCAACTACCCGAAGGTGTCGTTGTTGGTAAAAAATATGCCGGTGGATGATGCGGCGCTTTATGGACGTTATAAAGATTTGTTACCGCATTTGCTCGAGGCGACCAATGCGAAAATTAAAGACATGGAAAGCAGTGAAGATGCGCTCAATAAAGTGGAGCAAATAGGCTTAATATTTGAGGCGTTGAGCGCACAGTTGCATGGTATAGACTCACAACATAGCGACAAAGTAACCGCTTTTTCTGAGCTTATTGGAGCGCTTAAAACCAAGCTGTCGAATGAACATAGTGAGCAGCTCGATAAACTCCATAATCACTTTGAATTTTTAAATGACGAATTAACGGTGATTAAATCGACGTTAGACGAAATTACTCAAGTGCGGCATGAATTGCTTGAAAGCATCAACAAAATGGCCAAACCTTGGGGAGAAGCGGATGTCGCATCTCAGGTGGATATTGAGCTTTTCTAGTTAAGTGGAGCGCATTTACCCGCTCTTGCATAATTTATCGGTGTCCCGACTGAACCGCTTTAGGTATACTGAGCAGGCTTTAAGTTAGGAGTCTGCCGTGCTAATTCATACCCCATTTGTTGAAAACCGTCCTTATTTATCAGAACTAGAAAAGCGTTTTACACTCATTGAGTGGGCGGAGCTATCTGGCAACTTAACTGAGCAACCGACCTTTAAACTTCATTATGACGAATCTGGCCTGCAACTTGTTAAGGCTGATGAACCTAAGTTAGGTGCGGTGCTGGTGGATTTTGTTACCGGTGCAGCAGCACATAGGCGCAAGTTTGGCGGCGGTAAAGGACAAGCCATTGCTAAAGCGGTTGGGCTAAATAAAGGTGCAACTCCGCATGTGCTCGATGCCACGGCTGGGCTAGGGCGAGATGCATTTGTACTGGCGGCGCTTGGTTGCAAAGTGACTTTACACGAGCGTCACCCTGTCGTGGCAGCATTGTTATATGACGGTTTACAGCGTGCTTACCAAGATGCAGAAATCGGTGCTTGGATGCAACAAAATATGCAAATGCAATTTGGTTCAAGCCACACCTTATTACCTAATACGGATGAACAGCCGGATGTCGTATACCTTGATCCTATGTTCCCTCATCGAGAAAAATCGGCGTTAGTCAAAAAAGAAATGCGCGTGTTTCAAGCGTTAGTGGGGGGGGATGATGATGCTGATAATTTACTAGAAAGTGCCTATGAACTTGCCAGTAAGCGGGTCGTGGTAAAACGACCAGATTATGCGCCTTTTCTAAACAATAAGACGCCATCTATGCAGATTAAAACCAAAAAAAACCGCTTTGATGTTTATGTTAAGGCCGCAATGAAATAAAGAGAGCATGCGGCTTTGCATATCGTGCGTACGATGAAAGTATGGTTTTAACCTCGCTTGTATAAAATTTAGGTAATTTACATTAAATTGTCATAAAAGGGTAATACTCTACGCGCGCTTACTTTTATATAGGTGTTGTGTTTATGCGTGTTTCGTCGTTTACTCGTTTATTAGCGATTCTATTGGCGTCCGCCAGTGTTTTTTTAGCAGCCGTACTAGTTTGGGCTTCTCAGGTACTCAGTGAGCTAGATAGCCAGAATATGGCATACACTCAACTCAAAAATACCATTCTGATTGATCTTGAAGGCACAATTGAAGACTACCTAGGCAGTGGTGATGGGCAATACCTTAACCGTTCTTCTGAGCTCATTGATAAAATAAAAACACAAAACCTAAGCGTTTTACCTGCTTCCTTAAGTGAAAAAATGCAGCGCCAACTTGAGCAGTTAGATTCAGATATTAAAGGTAAATACCGTGCACTGGGCAAGTTGTCGGGTAACGAGATGGCGTTGCTAGATAATGCCTTGAGACAAATGGCCGGTTCAGCGTCCTCTTTGGTTAGTTACGCACTAAAATCACAAGGGCATGAGTTAGCACCACAGTATCATGAGCTGGCTTCGGACTATTATTCTCAAGTCAGTAATTTGAGTATTTATACCTACCAATTAGTGATGAGTTTTGATACCGATACTGAGAAAAACTTACAACAAACAGTTGCTCGGCTACAGCAGCTTGCAGCTCAGATTTCTGCCTTAGAAAATTTAGGTGTGATGTCTGAAGTCGATGAAGATGAGTTGTTTTTGGGTGCTGAAGCGGAAGACTTAGCGGAAGAAATCAAAGCCGAGTTAACCAGTTGGCCAAATCGTTTTGACAGAGATTTGAGAGCCACACTCAGTCAAGCCAAAAAGCGACAATCGGGGATACGTAGTTTGCGTGATGACATTAAGCGCATTTCTAGCGTCATGCTCAGTGCTGAGCAACAACTAAAGGATCAACAAGATGCCTTATCAGAGCGTGTCTTGCTCATTTTTGGTGTAGCCATAGGTTTACTCGTTTTATTGGCTATGGGCGTCTACCTGGTGCAACGTAACCAAGTGTTAATGCCACTACGTCATCTTCGCGATGGCTTTAAAGACTTGCTAGAAAGTAATGAACTTAAAACGATACAAAGTAAAAACCCCAATACAGAGTTAGGTGAAATTGCCACTTACTTTAACCAACTGATTGAAAGGCAGCGTGTTGAAGCGCAAGAGCGCGAGGAAATGCTCAATGTGATCAACCAATTTATGCAGCAAATGAGTGACAACTTGTCGAAGATCAGCAAGCAGTCTGACATGACTTATCATCGTGTTGAGCAAACTCAAAGTATGCTCGATCAAGTAAAAGAATTGGGTGTTGAAGCCAGTGCTATAAACAGCCAAGTATCTGATAACGCCAATCAAACGTTCAATGCTATGTCGCAAAGCGTGAACTTTGCCGATGCGATGTTAACGGCCAGCTCTAAAACACAAAATCGTGTTGGAGAAGGTTTGGCAAGCTTGAATGAGTTACTCAACGGCGTGGCTGATGTGGGCAAAGTGATTGAAATAATCCGTAACATTGCTGAGCAAACAAACTTGTTAGCATTGAACGCTGCCATTGAATCGGCACGTGCAGGTGAGCACGGTCGTGGTTTTGCTGTCGTCGCGGACGAAGTGAGAAAACTTGCGCAGCAAACGCAAGATTCATTAACGGATATTAACGCACAGCTTAATATTCTGGGTGAAAACTCCTCTCGCGTATCAACACAGATCTCCGCATTGGCAGAAGATGCTGAACTACAGACTAATCATGCTCAGGAGCTGAAAAAGAACTCTGAGGGCGTGGCACAAAGCGCACAAACAGCCAATCAGGTGGCAACCCATGCTATGGAGTTATCGCAGCAGCAAAGCGGGCTGTTAGATAACTTCAGTGGCGAAATGAAACAAATGAAAGAGCAGGTAAATAGTTCCAGCCAGCAAGTCAGCGATATCCAAGGGCGCTTACAAGAACAAATGCATCAGATCCGACATAGCCTTGGTCTACAATAAATAGCCGTTGTACATTGAGACAAGAAGCAGGCCAAGGCCTGCTTTTTTTTTGTCACTTTTTTGGGCTAAATCAATGTGACGCATCGTGCTTTACTGGCACTATCTCCCCTGTATGAATTGTAAATGTATTCCCATACAATCAGTTTTCCACAAAAGGAACTGTGGTGACTAACTAACTTGGTCATGTGTCTCATAAAGCAAAGTATCGCATCGCTGTAATGCCTTGTAATAGACATTGTACCTGATTCAATATTATGGTCTTTGATACCTGTGGATATAAACTAAAAAACAGCGCAAATAATTACAAAGTATTGCTTTAAGTTAAATTTAGGTTTTGTTTTTGTAACTTTTATATTCACATAATATTCAGTTCTGCGTCATCGCTTCGTAAATTCAATTTAAAGCGGAGAGATGATGTTAGTATCAAGGAATTCTTGTTTAAACGCGCGAGTTACGACAAAACCTAATTTAGAATTTTGGCGTATTTGGTCTGAGTATAATGAACGCGTATTATCTTGTTGCTACAAATGGCTTCATAACGATAGCGATAAAATCGAAGATGCGATGGCGCAAACTCGTGAAAAAGCATTTTATGCTTATGCTCAAGATGCCTCTAATATTGAAAATGTTTTTGCCTGGTTGTGTCGAATTGCACACAATGTATGCATGGATATTCATCGATTAAATAGCAAAGAAAATGATTTGGTAAGCCTAGTCAGTGGCAATCCTAGCCAATTTTATTTCACCGAAAACCAATCCATTTCTTTAGAAAGTGAGCATGAACGCGGTCATTTATACGACCAATTAACTCAGGCGATAAATCGTTTACCTTATGACCTTAAGCAGGCGATTCAGTATAAATTTATTTATGAAATGGATTATTCTGAAATTGCCTCTCAACTGCAAATAACACAAGAAAACGCGCGTAAACGGGTGCAGTTAGCGAGAAAAAGACTCAGCGTATTGCAATCAAACCGTTAAAAAAACCTTTTCACAAACTTTGTTTTATTCCGTTATCCATGTAACTGGGGCGTATTGCGCTCCTTAAATTATAAAATTCTACTACATCGTTCACATGGGACTGATGTGGCGGAGCTTGGCTGGAGCATACACATTATGAACAAAAGACAATGGTTTGTGGTTTATACCAAAGCCAATTGCGAGAAAAGATTAGCAGAGCAGGTCAATAAATTACAAAGCGACTGTGAAGCATTTTTGCCGGTTATACAGCAACAAAAACAGTGGAGTGATAGAGTTAAGGTGACTGACACGCCTTTGTTTAAGTCGTATGTATTTGTTTATATCGACGGTAATGAATTTCAACATTTAAAGCGTTTTTCTGGTTTTGTTTCCTACGTTAAATTTAATAATCAGCCAGCCATTATTTCGCCAAGTGAAATCGAAAAAATAAAACAGTTTGTTTTAAATGGTAATATCGTTGATGTGCTGGCAAACCGTTTGGTTAAGGGCATGCACATTGAAATTACAGACGGCAGCTTAAAAGGCTACCGAGGAAAATTAATTGAGCGACGCAATAAAAAACTCGTTGCTGTTGAGGTAGAAGGATTAGAGCAAAGTATGCTGCTAACACTACCCATCGAATTACTCAAACCAGTGAAAGAGGCTTAATCATGGCAGTATTAACAGAGCAGGGACTACAAACACTTAAAGAGCAGCTACTGGGCTATGAAGGATTATCTTTGAAGCCATATCAATGTTCGCAAGGTAAAACGACGATCGGTATTGGCCGCAATTTAACTGATCGTGGGATCACGCTCGAAGAAGCGCATTACTTACTCACTAATGATATTAAAGATGTGTTGGTTCAAGTGAGTAGTAATATCAGTATTTTTAATACATTAGATGAAGCTCGTAAGCTTATTTTGCTTGATATGGCATTTAATTTGGGGGTGGCAGGATTAAGTAAATTTAAAAAGATGATAGCGGCGCTTGAGCGGCAAGACTATGAGGATGCCGCTCGTGAAATGCTGGATTCAAGATGGGCAAACCAAGTTGGTCGTCGTGCACAAGAGCTAGCTAATAGAATGATTGAGGGTTAATACATGCCACGCCATGCCTTGAGTCTTGATAGCGAACAAAGTGCGCTAGAGCGAGAAACTGCGCATCGGCTGTATGAATTTGCTGATGCGTTAAAATCACAAAACGATCAAATTGGAGATGCTTTTGCAAAGCTGCACCAAGTGCTCGATAAACTCATTTCTACACCTCGATTTATGCATGTAATGCGCTTATTTGCACTCTCATCGCAAGAAATGCGCATGTTAGCTTTAGTGTATTTGCAAGAGCAAGATCCTGATGTAATCGCCCCTTTTTTAGGTCTCAGCTGGTTTGAACAAGGTCCAATGTTGAGTTTAGATAAGCTGTTGACTTTGGTCGACAGCGCTCTAAATAAACAACAGAGCATGGCGCATATTAATCAAAGCTCACCCGTGTTTACATGGGGCTTGTTGCGACTACAAAGCGAGGTATTTGATTTACAGCGTTGTGTTCATCTTGCTGCTTTTTTACAGTCGTTTTTGTGCTTTGGAGAGCATGATAGTGCGCAACTGCGCTATTTTTCATTGTCACCGTCACAGGTTGATCCCGTGTTTAGCGCTAGTGGTTATGGGCAGCATGCGTTGGTGCGTTTTAACTTGGTGCAACTAAATGGTGGCGATGAACAATTTAATCAGTGGTTTGTCGCACAAAATGCCATTCAACATCATGTTAAAGCTGCACAATATATCAACGAGCAAGCAGAGCAGATTAACTTGACTGATGTCGTAGGGGAGTTGGCCTGTTTGTTGTTGCAGGCAAGTGGTGAGCCCGTGCTGTTGTACTGGCCTAATTTAGCCTCGCTGCCAAAAGCGTATCTTAGAAAATTAAGCGCTTTGCTTAGGGCAAATAACACGCTCACTTTAGTCACACAAAGTGAAGACGTGACGCTTGGCGATATTTTTGCGAATACATACAGTGAGACTATTCAAGAGCCTAGCCTTGCACAGCGTGCCCAAGCGTGGTTGGCGCTTTGTGCCAGTGAGATGCCAACAGAGGAAGATAAAACCTTCGCAAATCAGCTGGCTGCTAAATACCCTGTGGCGCTTGCCAATATGCAGCACTTAGCCAAGAGAGCCAGACAACAAAGTGATAGCGATTATTGGCAAACACTGCAAGGACTTTGTTTTGAAGCGCAAAGTCAGCATTGCGACGAATTAGCTAAGCTGTGCCAAGCACGCTACACCCTAAAAGACATGATGCTGCAAGATAAAGTGGCAACTCAGCTACATGAATTGGTGGCGCGAGTGAATATGCAAGCCACCTTACAAGCTCGGTTGCCAAGGTTCAATCAAGGCTGTAAAGCGCTGTTTTGGGGTAAACCTGGCACGGGTAAATCTATGGCAGCAGAAGCCATTGCGGGCGAACTGCAACTGCCTTTATACATCGTTAATTTGGCCAATATTGCCAGTAAATGGATTGGGGAAACAGAAAAGCACTTGGCTAAATTGTTTGACTCCGCTGAGCGCAATAACGCGGTACTGATGTTTGATGAAGCGGATGCGATTTTTGCTAAACGCAGCGAAGTAGAATCAAGTCATGATAAAAATGCCAATATGGGTGTAAGTTATTTGTTGCAGCGTATGGAGCATTACTCAGGGTTATTGCTATTGAGCACCAATTTTAAAAACAATTTAGATGAAGCGTTTTTAAGGCGTTTTCACGGGGTAATTGAATTTACTTTACCTACCGAACATGAGCGAGTCGCTGTTTGGGCGCGCCATTTGGCAGACAATGCCGATAGCCATTTACAGCAAGGCATCAACAAGCTTGCCGCGTTGTTTGAACTGAGCGCCGCACAAATCATCAATATTTGTGAAGTGGCGCTGTTACAAAGTTTAATGGCCAATAAACCTCTGATTAGCCGCAACGAAGTCGCCATGGCCATTCATCGTGAAATGGCTAAACAACATGGTGGTTTTATGGCGCAGCAATCTCTAACCAATTGGTTACACGGAGACAAACATGGACCCAACGCTTATTTATAAAGTGCAACAAGCACTTAAAACCTTACTTGAGCAAACCGTATTACCCTATAGCGACAGCGCTTTACTTGGTTTGGGGGGAGCACAAACCAAGTTGAGCTTTCAAGCGCCCGACAAGGCGTTTTTTGACAAAATGGTGAGTGATATTCCAGTTATTAACTGTTACTTAATTGGGATCAGCGAGGATATTCAGCGCCGTCAAAGTGAACCTCCACGCACGCAAATGAACTTTACGCAAACCCACCGTACTCGGTTTATTGAACCAAGATTTGTATCGCTTAGCTACATGATGACGGTGTGGAGTAAAGACGAAGAGCAAGGTGCTGAAATTGAACATTTGTTTTTAAGTCATTTAATTGCTGGTTTAGGTAAGTTTGATTTTATCCCCGAAGATATTATGCAAGCGCAACAAATTGATATTTCGCCTTATGGGGTTCGCAGTCAGTTATTCGGTAATGAACACAGCGAAAAAATCACAGGACAAGTGTGGCAAGCACTCGGCAGCACGCCAAAACCAACCGTTATCTACTCGCTATCACTTCCAATGCCGGTATTTGACCCTGTTCAGTTGCCAATCATCAAGGAAATGAACAACAAACTTGATAACAAGCCCAGCTAACTTTCTCTTTCTTTTTTAAACCAACTCCTTATTCGGCTAGTGTTGAGCGCTCGCTCTGCGGCTGACATTTATATCTAAAGATCACAAAGGACAATTATGAGTACTTCAGACCGTAATGCTGAAATTAAAAGCTATTTCCAGCGTGGAGATATTCCAACGCAAGAAGACTTCGGCCAACTCGTTGATGCCGCAACCACAGACCTAATTGCCAATGAGCGTTTGCAAGACGAAATTAACTTAATGCGCGATGGTAAAACAACCTCGGTGAGTGCGACGAATATCGTAGGCAATGGTAGTCAGCTAACTAATCTAGATGCTGACCAACTGAGTGTGGGCACGGTCAATAATGCACGCTTACCTGAGCAAGTAGATCTAACGCAAATTGGTGCGGACTCTAAAGTGACGGCAAAAGCGATTGTTGGTGATGGCGCGCAAGTGACTAACCTTGCCAACGAACACCTGCCTAAGCAAATTAATTTAACCACGGCAACAGGCTCAGGAGAGGCAAGCTTAATAGCAGAACAGATCAGTGCAACAAGGGTCAACGCGAGCTATTTAAATGGTGATGGCACGCAAGTGACTAATCTTGCTAACGAGCACCTGCCTAAGCAAATTAACTTAACCGTGGCAACGGGCTCAGGAGAGGCAAGCTTAACGGCAGAACAGATCAGTGCAACAAGGGTCAACGCGAGCTATTTAAATGGCGATGGCACGCAAGTGACTAATCTTGCAAACGACAACTTGCCCAAACAAATTGACTTAACTACCGCAACTGGCGAAGGAATAGCCAGCTTAACAACAGAGCAACTTACTGCGACAACGGTGAATGCGACCTCACTGGTTGGTGATGGTACGCAAGTAACTAACCTTGCAAACGAAAACTTGCCCAAACAAATTGATTTAACCACAGTAATAGGGACTGGTACGGCAAGTCTTACGGCCGAAGATGTGTATGCTACAAGGTTAACTGGTGATGGCTCACAAGTCACAGGTTTAGACGTTAGTAATTTAAGCGGTGGCAAGATTGATAACAGCTTGTTGAATGAAGCGAGCCAATCAACACTCGGGATCGCAAAGTTTGCCACGGCCAGTGACTTAGACAGCGGCACCATAGATAGCGTAGTCTCGGCAGGCGATTTAAAAAGCGCGTTCGATAGCACTAGAAGTTATGTCGATCAGGAATTAGCGCTTCTCCAAGCGGGCATCAAGTTTAAGAAAGAAGTCGCGACAGTGTTCACTGATAACTATGATTTGACCGCAGGCGTGCCAACAGAGGCTGTTAATGGTCATCTTATTCAAGCTGGTGACAGGGTGTTGTTTAGTGCTCAAGATGAGCTTGCAGAAAACAAAGTGTGGGTAGCACAAGCAGATAATACTTGGTTACTGGCTGAGGATTTTGACAATACACCTGAGCAAGAGCTGTCAGCTGGCATATCTGTCGAAGTGTTAAAGGGCAGCGTCCTTGAATACTCAATTTGGACTGTGAGTGAGGTAAGTGCAGTTAATACGCAAGTGCTTTTAACATGGCGCAAGCGTAATGATGTTGTTAACTACCAGCCAGGAGACGGCATTGTTTTTGATGGTTTAACCATTAAGGGCGACCAAGCTTGGGTTGAAGGAGTGGTACAAAACACCACGATTAACGCGAGCAGCTTACAAGGTGAAATCGCCAGTAATCAAATTGCGAGTACCCTTGAAAACAAAACGTTTTCAGGTAATGGGGCAGGATTAACGGCTCTTAACGCCGATAATATGACAAGTGGCAGTTTAGATATTACACGTTTGCCTTCGCAGCTAGACTTTACACAAGCAGGCTCGGTTGCTAACTCAAGTGTTCAAGCGGCGCGTTTTATTGGTGATGGTAATGCTCTGAGCAACTTGGATGCGTCGAATATCTCAATGGGCCAAGTGGCCGCCAGTTTATTGGCAGAAACAGGTCAAAATTGGGATTTTGACGCATGGTTTGCGCGTTCATTAAAAGCTCACTTGCGTGAAATGGAAGTGCCTTTTGATTTTCTGGATAAATATGGCTTTAAAGATTTAACGCCTGTTTCTCACATGGGTCAATACGGCACAGCGCAACTTCTTGATTATCAATACTACACTGTGCAGCATAACTCGGGTACATGCATTATCAGAGAAAGACTTGGGCGATGGGACTTAAATTTTGGTCAATCAGGTTTATTAGCACTTCCAAGACCAAATAATGTTTACCTATATAGCTTCAATAACAGCCTGTATGCGATTGAAGTGAGTGGGGCAAGGTTGAGTTTTTACCGACAGGAAAGCTCTGCCATTGATGGGACATTGGATTTAGAACAAGCAGCGTTCTTTTTTGACTCAGCGTATGTGGGTAAAGAGCACAAGATACATGCGCTCTATCATGACGTTGATTACCTTTACGTGCATATTGAAGTGGTTGACGCGGCACCGGTTGAATCGCTTGTTTTACGTATGGATACACAAGGAGCGTTTGCTTCTCACCCAGTAAATGCGCAGGTAAATGCACTTTTTGTTGGTGATGGCACTTTGCTTAGGGTTTTGACGGAGAATGATGTCTATGACCTTGATAACAGCAATTTTTCACCTGGTGTAACGAGCAATCTTACGGCCACTTATAGCGGTATGTTCAATAAGGCTTATCTATATTCTCAAATATTTTATTTAGAAGGTGGGGAAGGTCAGATCTCGTGGACCACGGGTGATAAAGACAGCTTCTTTTTATCGCAAAATACAAACGTTAAAACGGATTTTTCAATCCCAGGTATATCGGATACTCTCACAATTCATGACTTTTACATTGTAAAAGATCGTTTAGTCGGTATTTGGTTTTCAACCTTCGTTGGGCAAAATTATCAGCACTATTTTACGGTAATCGATATTGTAAATAACACGCTCTTGGCCAGTTATAACAATGGGCAGCCATTTGCAATAAATCATGATCTATTGTTTGCAATAGCGGATCAAAATCATATTTTACTCAATGCACATTCAAGTTCATTTAGGTTAACTTACCTTGAACAGGGCAATATCATGCAAGTCGTTAATATTCCAACGGCTTAACATTTTACCAAACATTCATTTCACTAATAGCAAGCGTGGTGCAGTTTGACTGGGCTTGCCACTTCAACTTTAAACCTACCAAAGGAAACTTCTATGAATAACTTCGTTAACGTGATCCAAAAATTGGAAGAGCTGAGCGCTCGTGATAGCAACAAAGCCAAAAGCTTAAATTTACTCAACAGTGCGATATACCAAGTGCGCGCCGATATGAACCAATACCTTGATATGCAAGTAACAGACTTACACCGTGTAGAAGACATTGCCGATGTACTGGGCTATGCCGGTCGTGTTGTGGCTGCCAGCGATAACTTGCCTGCCAACCCAATCGAGCCTGCAAACTATGGGGCAACAGAGTTCTTTGCTGGAGATTATTTGCTTGTTAAAGATGGCCCAGACAGAGGCATTTACCCTATTACAATTAACGATGATGGTTTAGGTGGCAAAATCTATGATTTAGATGTGTCACTCAAGCGCTTATTGGGTGATGTTGCCGTTGTTGTGCTTAAACTCGTTGAAAACGATTTAGTACAAAAACACAGTATCCTCAGCCTGTCGAATGACACATGGCAAGAACGTGTTATTGTATCTAACCCTTAATTGTCTATAACCCATGTTTACCACACTGCGTGAACGGTTAAAGCGCTACTTTATTACTGGGGCAAAACCCACTCAGGCGCAGTTTGCCGAGTTTTTAGATGCAGCGCTCATTCAAAGTGATGATGGCATTACCAAGCAGTCGTCGGCAGCAGGGCAAGTACTGAGCTTTTCACTGCCAGAGCACCATCAAGCCAACACGGTTTTTCAACAGAGTGTGTGTATTCAAGGGGATTTAATTGTTGAGGGGCAGCTACTCGGTGCCCCTTCATCAAGCAGTACAACACCCACGAGCCAAGTTTATAGCGCACCGGCAAGCCAAAATACAACCTATGCTAATACGCAATCAGCCAACTTGCCTATTGGGTGTATTTTACTTTACTGCGGCGCACAAGTCCCCGACGGATTTTTAGCTTGTGACGGTCTAAACGGTACTCCTAATTTGGCACCGTTGGTGGACAACTCCATTCAACCCATTCGTTACATTATTAAAATGCGTTGATTATTCTAGATTTTAACGTTAGAAGCATTGAACAGGAATTAATATGCTTGAAATAGCCTCGCTTTCGCCAGCCCCGCTAGCGACACAAATACCAGAGAACGCCTCATTAGCAGGGGAATATAAAGCAACACTGGATGCTGATATTTGGCCTACCACTCCGATGGCGAGTGTGCAAGCGAGTTGGTTTAATCAAGCATGGCTAGAAGCCTATGCGCAAAGCATCGTTGCTTGGCTGTACGATGGTGTTAATAACCAGTTATTTAACTTAAATAAACCTATTTATATAGTGCAAGCACAAGCTGGTGCTGGGCAATTTGGTTTGGCTTTGCTAGATAAACTGATTTCAGCACTGGCGCAGCCTGAATTTACAGATATAAAACTGTGTTATCTTTTTGCCGACGCAGAGCAACTTGTATTAGCTAAGCTCACTGAGCACCCTTACTTTAAACATTATAAGCAGCATAACCTAGTGAGCACCTTGCACTGGCAGCTAGATAAAAATATGCAGCTACCTGAGTATGATAACAATGAAAATTGGCTAGATTTTACTGCCAATCCCACGGTATTTATTGCCAATGGCGTATTGTCGCAATTGCCACAAATGGTGCTCCAAGTACATTATCAAGACTTGTACATAGCGCAAGTTGCCAAGTTGCTTTTAGAAAGCAAATCACCGTTAGCGTTGCCTCTGGCATGGGAAAAAGCAGGGGCTCGAAAAAATGAGAAAACCACACCTAATAATCACTCGCAATTAGCTTATCGTTGGCAAAACACGAGCATAGAGCAGGTGATGTCACAACTCCCTGAACAAGTTAAGGCGCATTTTACTCGGGTATTACACCGCTATTCACAACAAGGCGTTTGTCAAACGTTCGCCTTACCAGTTTCAGCATACAGCTTACTCTTTGGACTTGAGCAATCATTGTGCGAGGGAAGTTTAATGCTAGTGAGCGATTTTTCGACAGATTCGGATGGTGATATCACACTTCCCAAAAACGACAACGAAGTAGGTATAAGGATTCCGATCAATTTCTCGGCATTATTGGCAGAAAATACGCCATTTTCACAGTTGATAGGCAGCAGTCATCAATGTAAAAAATCTACTTTGATGCATGTTAAATCGAGTCAAACACAGCAACTATATAGGCATACACAGCAGACGTTTTATCGTTACTTCGCTAAGCAATCGCCTGAAGATTGTGAGCGCATCATACAAAGCCTAGCTGGGGCGACTAAGGCTCTGAATAACAAGCAAATATTAGCGTTTATGCGCCAATATGAGTATGAACCTAAGCTTCTAGCTCTTTTTTTACCACGCTTGCTAGAGCAGGGAGTGCCAAGTGATTTAAGGCTGACTTGGCATCAAGTATTAGCACAAGTTTGGCGGGTTTATGTGCCCTCGTTCAAGCGCGATGAATTTATATTCCAGTTGGGGCTATTTACTATTGATTTAAGTTATTGGCAATTGGCGAAAAAGTGCTTTTTGGCTTTAATGGAACTGGATGAACCTAACACAGCTTGTTTACATAACTTGGCGCTGGTGGCACATGCTACAGGACAAGAAAAACTCGCCATGCAGTGCATCGAACTTGCGCTGGAGTTAAGCCCAGATGATAAACAAGCGCGACAGCTACATAATGATATTGCAGCCTATCAAACGCGCCTTACACAACTTACTTGGTTTGAGCATGCAATCAATCACTGCGTTGAATTGGATGATAATCAGCAGTTGCAATTGCTGCCGTTAGGTCAGCAGCATTTGGGTGAGTTTTACTTGCAGTACCGACGTAAGGACATTGCTCAGCGCCTTCGCGGTGTAAAACTCGACAGCTTTGCGCAACTTGAGCAACAGTGGCCCCATTGGCAGCAAGAAGGTGATAATGGACAAAAAGCACACTTAGCCTTAATACACAGCGCATTGGGTTTTGTAGGTGGTGTTGTAATTGATTTAGAGTCTCAGCCCGAGTCTACACAAGGTGAGCAGATTGAAGAGCAAGCACAACCATGCCCAACCGTTTCAGCAGCCAGTGCCCATCTATCATTTTGGATTGGTAGTGATTATCAAGGTCAAGGGTTTGGCAAAATGGGTGTTGAACTAGCGGTTGAGCATATTCACATGCTTGCTCAGCGTATAAATATTAAACAAACAACCACTTCTGCATGGAGGCATAACACCGCTTCACGACGTATTTTGCAACACATAGGGTTTGAAGAGTGCGGTAATGCACAAGGTGAAGGGAGTGAACAAGAGGTGTTTTATTGTTTGAATCTATATCTTAAAAATAAATGAAATGTAGTTAAGTTGAAAAAACGAGCAGTAAAAAATGAATAGGACTCGCCTGAAAGGTATGGGTAAACCGTTTTAGTAAACATCAGCTGCTTATACTAGCAAAAAGCATTGGTGCGGTGCTTCGCTAAGTATATTAAATATTGGCTGAGCTGGGTAAAAGGCAGAGTGGAAAATAGGAATAAGGTTAAACAGCCATTCGAGGCAGGTGCTTTTGCGCTTGTATCGTTAGAGGGCAAATAAAGTGAATGTCTTGTTTTTTCCAGATAATAAGCGGCTAACATCCTAGATTTATGACTTTTCCACGAGTCTTAACTGAAGCGCAAGACCTGATCTCAAAGCTTATAAAGTGCTCCTAAAACATTAAGAGGAAAGTATCAGGTACTCAATATTTATTTTGGGTAATTAGCAAATAAGAGAGGAAGCATGGATCAAAAATATGAACCTAATGTAGAACAAGTAAGGGAAATAATCAGCAAGCGGCCCGGTGCTTGGGATAGATTTATAGGCACTTTGAGCTTTAGGCTAACTAAAGTCGATAAGGTTAATAAAGCTATTCAAGAAGGAATGAGAAACACCACTCAATCTTACAAAAATTGGCTTGTAGAGAGTAAAGGAAAGTGGAGTAGCACTCATATGCCTGAGTTAAACGATGATGAGGTCCTATTCGAAAATAACACGCTTGGGGTGTGGTCGAACTCACTTAATAAACCATTAGATAATTCTATCTTAAGTGGTATATGGGTAAACTCAATTGTGACTCATCATTCGAATGAACTACATAAGATTTTAAACTATCACCCTGTGTATCTTTTTGAAGAAATTGAAACTTTTCACACTAGATGGCTGCAAGGTGAAACACTTGTTCAAAAAGATAACCCGCAAGCATCGCAGCAAGGGCAAAATCCGAAAATTAATGGACAAAAACCTTTAAGAACGGAACAAAATAAAGGAGCCGCACGCCAATGGAAGCTCGATATCATTAAACAGTATCGAAAGGGTCGGGAATGGATGGATAGTTTTAATGACGTTTTAGGCAGTTTATTAGATCTTGACGGGTACATTTCGGAGGTCAGAGAAAGCTCTTTAATGTCAGATGTAATAAATACGACGATGGCAGGAATATGGGTCGGGTTTAGAGAATCCTCTTGGGCAGAGCCTGTTGCGTCAGTAGTTGGGAATTCTATACCTGTTTTAGGTGATATTCGGGACTTATTGACACACCCATCAGAATATCAATTGACGAGTAGCTCAAAGTCGAGAATAGAAACAGCTATGACAGCAGGACCTGATTATTTGAAAGATGTTATTACGTCTATAAATGGAGATACAGAAAGGGAGTAGTCATGGAGTCAGGTCTTATGTTTTTAGTTTCTCTCTAGAAACACATCCCCAGCTTTCCATTCGCAAAATTACTAGAGTCTGAGTCGCAAAAAAACAGGTTGAACTTGCGGTTTAACATATTCGAATGCTTGCTACGCGTTTAAAGATCACACAAATAACTACTTCTGTTTGGGTGCATAATCAGGCTTCTAGGCGTATTTTGCAACGCATAGGGTTTGAAGAGTGGAGAAATGTACAAGGTGTAGGGAGTGAGCAAGAGGCGTTTTATTGTAATTGTCCACTTCCCGTTAGTGACAGGAGTGCTCGAGTTTAAAAGTGTCTTTCTGATGGGAAAGTGAATAACTAACGAGGAACAAAATCATTCCTCATTTTTACTTATTAGACTTAAATACAGGAGAAACCAATGAATGTAATACGAAAAGAGATTCCTAAAAAAGTAGCCGAAAAAGGTACTGAGCTTATACCATGGAAAAAAATTGATTATAGGCTTATTTTGGGTGAGGGTCAGGACAGAATTCGTTATGCTGCTGCATTAGCAGGATATAAGGACCCTGATCGTGTCTATTTTCATATTAAGGATTACTGGAAGGGGGTAGTACAGCCAGCACAAGATCTTGGTTTAAAAGGGTATGACTATTGGGCGGAGACAGTGCAACTCAACCGAAAGTGGGTAAATCATATGGCAATGTATGGTGTTGGTTTTATTGATATAGGCTTTGATAGAGCAAAAAATAGGAGTCCGTACTACCAGGCTGAGCTAGAAGAATTAGATGAGCTACAAATTCCATTAGAACCGATGCCTGATGATTTAATTGAAAGAGCAAACGAGCTAGCCAAGAAGTCGAGTCGTCCACAAACGCCAAAAGCTGTTAAAGACAAGATTGAGCAACTCAAGAAGTGAAGGTATGTAAAGAGTAAGAATAATCAAGACACCCACTTTTATTTGCTTATTTTTTATTCATTTCCTACCTTTTATCTATCTGATTAAAAGGTAGGCATACGTCATGGCAACAGCACGTAAAAGACAGGTAAGTTTGGTTGATACGAAATACTATCATTGTATTTCACGGTGTGTTCGCCGTGCATTTTTGTGTGGAGATGACACGATAACAGGCAAAAGCTATGAACATCGCAGGCAATGGGTAGAAGACAAACTGCTAGCACTTGCCAAAGTGTTTTGTATCGATGTGTGTGCATATGCGGTGATGAGTAATCACACCCATATTGTGTTTATGTGGATGATAAAAAAGCCCTGCGGTTGAACGATAAAGCCATACTTATTCGCTGGCACAAGTTATTTAAAGGCACGCTACTTACGCAGAAGTTTCTACAAGGCGATAAGCTGGATAAGGGGCAGCAATTCATTTTAAATCGCACAATAGCTGATTATCGGGAGCGATTGGCGGATATCAGTTGGTTTATGCGCGTGCTCAATGAAGATATTGCCAGAAAAGCCAATAAAGAAGATAACTGTACAGGTCGTTTTTGGGAAGGGCGCTTTAAATCTCAAGCGCTTTTAGATGAAGCCGTCTTGGCAGCCTGTATGGCGTATGTTGATTTAAACCCCATCAGAGCGAAGATGGCAAAAAAAGGAATAAACAAGACACCCACTTTTATTTGCTTATTTTTCATTCATTGCCTACCTTTTAGTTATCTGATTAAAAGGTAGGCAATCGTTATGGCAACAGCGCGTAAAAGACAGGTGAGTTTGGTTGATACGAAGTATTATCACTGTATTTCGCGGTGTGTACGCCGTGCATTTTTGTGTGGGGATGACACGATTACCGGTAAAAGCTATGAGCACCGCAGGCAATGGGTAGAGGACAAGCTTTTAGCGCTTGCCAAAGTATTTTGTATCGATGTGTGTGCTTATGCGGTGATGAGTAATCATACCCATGTTGTGTTGTATGTGGATGATAAAAAAGCCCTGCGGTTGAACGATAAAGCCATACTTATTCGCTGGCACAAGTTATTCAAAGGCACGCTACTTACGCAGAAGTTTCTTCAAGGCGATAAGCTGGATAAGGGGCAACAATTCATTCTAAATCGCACCATTGCAGATTATCGAGAGCGACTGGCGGATATCAGTTGGTTTATGCGTGTACTCAATGAAGATATAGCTAGAAAAGCCAATAAAGAAGATAACTGCACAGGTCGTTTTTGGGAAGGGCGCTTTAAATCTCAAGCGCTTTTAGATGAAGCCGCTTTGGCAGCCTGTATGGCGTATGTTGATTTAAACCCCATCAGAGCGAAGATGGCGAAAACACCAGAAGACTCTGACCACACCAGCGTGCAAAAACGCCTTGATGCTGTAAAAAATAACGCCGCGAAAGAGGCAAAACAACCCAAGCAACTCGCCCGTTTCGCAGGCAGCCCCAGAAAGCACATGCCCAAAGGGCTCCCTTTCGAATTAAAGTCTTACCTAGAGTTAGTCGAACTAACCGGCCGCTGTATGCGAGAAGATAAACGCGGACACATAGAGCAGCACACATTGCCTATTTTAGAGCGATTAAACATTGCCCCTGAAAACTGGTTAAAACTCACCACACAATTTACCCTAGTGTTTAAAGGTGCAGTAGGGCGGCTGAATAAACTTGATGGCTACTACGCGCATTTAGAAGTAAAGCGGCGAGCCAGTATAGGTCATTGTAAGCAACTGTTCGGCTGAACTATCCGATAACCTCAAACGAAACACCACTCACCATTATGCTGATACAGTAGGTGGAGTCGTGCCTGATACTTTGAAATTAAGCCTAAATATCTCTGATAAAAGCAAAAAATAATGTGAAGACGCGCTTTTGACGGACAAATGTCAAAGGCAGAGGTTTATGTATTTTGTTTACTTGATAATTTAAATATGGCTGTCTTGGTTTGCACTTGGTCTTGGTTTGCAGTTCTGTGACAGATAAACTCTCTGCGGAAGCTTGGTTAGCACCCGCTTTCGGTATGTCATAGTGAACCTTCCCTACAAAACCCATCTATCCATACGTGCACATCCCAGTGCACATTTAAAACCATTCCAATTAACTGCAATTCACCCAACGACGAAAAGGAAACTTATGTTTAAAAAACGTCTACAATCTCAATCTTCACATAGTAGAGCCGCGATGCTTGCACAACAAGTACAACCGATACAACCTAATAGCAAAGGGTTAAAAAAGAATGGTGCGCCAGTTAGCCTAGCTGAGTTTTTAAGGGACCTTGAAACGACTCGTGGAGCTGGCGGTATTAATCCACATAATCTTGCTATTAATAGGAGCTTGGCAAACTACGTATATACTTACTTTAACGTTGTACTGTCTCAAGTAGACACTGCAATTGGCACTGCATTACGGGCATATTGGAATGCATTAACGGGAGGGCATGAATATTTGATTAAAAGTGCTAAAAACTTGACTGAGCTTGAGCAAGAATTTGAAAGCGTGCCAAATCAAAGTAAAGCAGAGGAAATTCTGTCGGGCGCAAATGCTAGTCTCGTAGTTGTTTTTCGCGGTACCAACCCAAATCAAGCAAAAAAGATATTGGACAATATGACACTCGGTGGAGAGGCGAGTGCTGGCGTTAATTTGCCTAGCCCCGGTGAGGCGGCGGCGCAAGCGCAAACGGGGCTTAATATTAAAGAAACTGAGCATGGGCGAATTGAAGAGTGGTCTACTCAAGATGGTGGTTTAACCGGGTTTGCTACGGATGGGGTGATGTTGGTCGCGCTGGTTAATCGAGATTCAGTCGCGACAACGAGCCTTACCTTTGGCGAGCAAGGGGCAACAGGGTATGCCCGACAACCGTTAGCTGAAGTCGCGATATACGAAATGGGTCGTCAGTCACTGTCTAGTGATGAAGTCAAATTACTTGATGCAGCCAAAAAGTCATTTAACTTGGAGCATGGTATACAAGATAAAACCCATGCAAAACCACAAGCCCTAGCAAATATTGATCCATCTAATCCTTACATGGATTAAGGTGAGGCTGATTTTTGACAGATCTTTAAAAAGAAAAAGGGCCAAGTTTCTTGCTTCACAACGAATCTCACAACTAATTTAAACTACGCTTAGTCAACGTGTGTAATTAGATGATTTAAGATGTTAAGGCCACAAAGGGTTGAGTTTCCCATGAGCTCTATTATGTGATGCAGGCTAGGACGTTTAGCTGGTGGGCAGTGAAAGAGTGCACTTACAGTGCTCGGAGGTACTAGAAGTTAGGAGCCAGTTTGCTTTTATTACCCTAGATAAAGCAAAATGATAGGGAAATACAAGGGTACTGAATACGCTCCTAAAATCTAGTCAGAACTGCATTTTGTGATTACATCGGTTTTTCAGGATGTAGTACTGATGATGCAGGTCTTACTGGGTGCAGTACTGACGAAGCAGGTCTTACTGGGTGCAGTACTGACGAAGCAGGTCTCACAGGGTGTAATACGCTGCTACCACCAACTACTTTTTTTAGTGCTTTTAGGTTTAATTCTTTTTTCATTTTATCTTCCTTAGAGGTGTCTGATAAATAAAATATCCACCATCAATACTTCTGATTGGGTAGCTCTACGAGAATTATTATCTCGACTGCCTGTCAATGTCATTCTATTAAATCATATAGAGTTTGAATCTCTATTAGGGACAGGCTAATTCGATGCTAACATCATGACTATATGATTTCAAACAGTGTGAAGCCTATTATTGAATAAAATAATAAAGAAGATTTAAATATGTATGTACAAGTAGGATGCACAAAGGAAATGAGAGAATATCGGTAGCTAATACAGCCATTCAGAAAAAGAAATGTGAAGCAAGTTGTTGGTTTTGAGGTAAATCATCCAGATGACTGTGAGTCAATACAAACGCAACCGGAAGCAAACAGCTACTTTTTCTAAACAACTTTGCCGTTCAAGCAGAGCAATAGCCAAAACACAAAGGCTTACAATGCTGAATATTCTTATGATGAATGATGACAACAGTCAGCACTGCCGCAAGGCATATCGTTGATTTATAAGATGGCACCATAGTCATGACGGTGAATGAACAAGTTGCAGTACGTTAAACGGTATATCGTAATAAAATCTGTGCAAAACTCAGCCTTGTTCAACACATTTACTTATAATAGCTCCACACAATCTGGCTGTCGGGTATCACATATTTTATATCGCTAGTCAGTCGCGTAACCACACCACTTGATACTTCTTCTTTGGCATGAATGCCGATAGTTGAAAAAGGGTATTCATAAAATTCGTATTTGATTTGCGTGATCACACCCTCTAAATCAAAAATTTGTCTTCCAAACTTAAATTGCGTGTCAGACAAAACAGTTACCCATGGTGAATGGCCACACACCCTAAAATAAGATGCTAGAGGCTTACTTTTTGCAATCTCAATTGCGCGATTATCATTGTCAATGAATACGAAAACAGTACACAGCGCGAGTAACACGGAGATCAATCCATAGACTAGCGAGTTTAAATTTGGCATTGATTCTCTCCTATCTTGATTGGCTGAACTCACATTTCGTACGCACTTTATGAATATGGTTGAATTGTTTGTACCTAATAGATAACAGCAAAGCGTTAAGGTGGTCAAGCCTTGCTTTTGTCGTGTAGATTCATAAAGGTTTTTAATTCAATAAATTAATATTGAAACAAAGCTTATTCCTCGGCTCGAAATTAGTTCTACACACCGTTTTAGCATAAAAAGCACGGCCTTAAACTCGAAGATAAGCTAAAGTAACACAAAGTATTCGCTAAGAAGGAACATGCTGTGAAACTGCCCCTAGCTTGTAACGCTTACTACTATTCAAACTTTATGTCGGATGAATTGAGCGCGTCATTACTTAATTGGCTCATGAGCGAATTTGATTTGTCAGAACCTGAAGAGATAGAGTTTCCAGATGGTAGGCGGAGCAGTATCTTACCTTGGCGTATGATGTTTTTAGCGCCGAATTTGGCCAGCTCGGATCAGTTTCCTTTACACCATGGTCGCCGCGCGGATACGTGTGCTGAGCTTGAGCAATTAAGGCAGCAAATTGCGCAATGTACGGGGATGAATTTAGCTGTTGCGGTGTGTTTGTATTATCCAAATGGCGAGGAAAGCCTTGGTTTTCATAGTGACTTACCTGCTTTTGGTTCCACGGATGTAATCGCCTCAATAAGCTTAGGTGCACAGCGAGAGTTTTTAATTCGTTCTCAAAATGAGCCGAGTGAACAACAAAGTGTCACCTTAGAACATGGATCATTGCTTGTGATGGGCAAAGGTTTTCAAGATATGTATGAACATGCTGTTGCCCGTGGCACCAGCGACATGGGGCCTCGATTTAATATCTCATTTCGGCAGTTTGGTAACGCGCAATCAGAGGCCAGAGCGCTTGAGTCATAGGTTAAATGCGTTACTTAAATTGAATTTAAAATTAACTGGTTACAGTTGTTAGTGAGGTTAGCGTGCTTCAAATTTTTTAGAAAGGAGAAAGCGCCTGCTTTTAAAAGCCAATTGGTGCTTCTCCATTTGTGATGAGTCGTTCCAGGTACCGAAGCTGTTATAGCGTCTTTTTCTTAGCGTAAATCAACAATCACGTTTTCTACTGAAGGATTAACGGCCACTGCCAGTTGTTTGAAGCGAGGCGGCCCCATCAATCTTGGGTTATTGCTAAACCCGTATGGCTCATTGGGAATGCCCATGAAGTTACGGCCTAGTTTTCCGTCATTGTCCACATCTTGATAGACCATAAAGCCATATTCACCATCGGGTACATCTTTGAGTGTAAAGCTAACCGTATCGGCAGAGGCGGGCTTGTTGGTTGTATGCCACGCTTTATATTGCTTTAGTCCTTCCTCAGAGTTGTAAACGGCTACATTTATAACGCCCTGATGTGTTTCAACACCGGTGACCGTTAAAGTCACATCTTGTGCCAATAAATGTGTGCTGAAAAGGGTTGTTGCTAGCAGTAAAGATTTGATGCTGTGATTGATTGTTTTCATTATAAGTAATCCTGTTTCGTTTGATTTGTTTGTTTCGTTTAATGTAGGGCTACTATATAAAATGATTTTCACTGTGACCTGTGTGAGATGTCATGACATGGCATTACAAATGTCATCAATGGGATAAAAAGAAAGAATTTAATCCCAAGTGTTCGGTGGGATGGCTCATTTCAGTGCCTTTGCGGTGTTACTGACTAAAGCTCTTCAGCTGGCGCTACCAAGAAAATAGTCGCGATTAGGGCGCAGAATTTTTGCGCCTTATTTACTACTTACTCACCTAAGCTCAATTGCACACTAAACTCTTGTTCATCATGCTTAGAAGCAAAAGTCACGTTAAATCTTTGCATAAGTGCGTTGACTAACTGTAGCCCTAATCCAAAGCGCTCTTGGCTAGGCCCAGTAAATTCATCTTGCCCGTTAGGGTTGCTAAACGTCACTTTTGATTGGTTAATGTCTATTTGCCAATATTTGTCGCTTGGCGCGGCTTGGCAATGGTGGACAACATTGGTGAGTAAATTGAGTACCACCAGTTCTAAAACAACTTCAGGCACAGGCAATATCAATGGCTTTGATTGGTCACACTCATTTATTTTGACGTTAATTTGGTGCATTTCTAATAACGTGTGAGATTCCTCAAGCACGTGTTCTATCACGTCAATAACACAGCTTTTGTGACTTTCTTGTGCGTCAGAAGTTAGCCATAGCAAAGCGCTGCTGATGCGGTGCATTCTCGTGATGGATTTTTCCAAGCGCTGATATGACTTTAGTTTTACAATGGTTGGCTCA
Source organism: Pseudoalteromonas sp. ABE4_541 (assembly GCF_056312285.1). NCBI lineage: Bacteria > Pseudomonadati > Pseudomonadota > Gammaproteobacteria > Alteromonadales > Pseudoalteromonadaceae > Pseudoalteromonas > Pseudoalteromonas sp. ABE4_541. The sequence goes on along the minus strand of NZ_JBSVEM010000007.1, from coordinate 205,129 downwards.
GAAGCACCAATCAGCTCCATTGAGTGTGACATAACTTGTAAAGGCGTTCTGATCTCATGAGCCATACCCTGATTAAAAGCGATCTGCGTTTGCAGCATATGGTTTTGCTGTTCCAGTGCATCAATCAGCTTTTTGCTAAGTAGCTGAATATCTTGTTCTTCGATATTATCCAGTTCGGCTTTCACCTCACTTATTTGTGTGCGCTCTTTAGCAAGGATACGGTACATTCGGTTAAATGGACTTAAGGCTTTTTCCGATAGCTTTGTTGAAAACCAGTAGGTTAAGAGCAAAGTAGGCAAGAGCATAAATAGTAACAGTAGTAAAATATCATCAATAACTCGGGTGATGATGCCAAGCTTTGAGCTGTTGAGTATGAGTACCCCGTGCTCCGTTTTCATAAAATGAAAATGCTGATCCGCTTGTTTAAACTCGCCAAAGTCATCTTCAAACTCGAAGTACTTCTTTTGCTCGCTGTCAGAGACTTTGAATTGAGATGTGTCTTTTAGCCAGTCGTAGTTTTCGGGCAATGAGGCGCCTTTTTGTATGGCGCGATAGGTTTGTTGTAACTGATCTTTAAACACGGCATCTTCAAGTGCAAAAACAATGAAAAGCGTCATGAAAGAAAATAGCGTAAACAGCGTTAGCGCAAGCCACATACTGTGTTGTCTAACTCGAGATAGCAACGTAGGTTGCTTTGCATGTTTAAATAGCATCGTTTTCATCTACCAAAAACTGATAACCAACGCCTTTAACAGTTTCAATAAAAGGCTGTTGAAATGCCGCTTTTAGTTGCTTTCTGAGCTTATAAATATGTGCTCTTAGCGGATCGCTATCAGGGGTATCGCTGGGCCATAAGTGTGCGTGGATGGTGCTTGTTTTAACCACGTTAGGAGCATTGGTCATCAATAGTTTTAATATTTCGTAGCCCACTGTGTGCAGTTGTAGCGAACGGTTTTGATATGAAAATAATAGTGTATCGTCATCTAATGAGGCTCCAGCATAAGCGGTTACTTGTGTTAATGAAGTACGCGAAGCTGATTTCATTAATCCAACATCAATGCGTGCTGATAGCTCAGCAAATGAGAAGGGTTTTTTTAAATAATCCCAAGCACCAGATTTAAACCCCTGAACAATGTCTTGCTCGTGAGATCGCGATGACATCATGATCACCGGAACTTTAGATAAATGCTGACCTAAAGCATTATCAGATAAATAACGGCAAATGTCATACCCATTAACAAAAGGTAAGTTGATGTCCAATAGGACAAGTTGATATTGATGCTGTTCAAGCAAGGCAAGCGCTTGCTTGCCTGTGTAAGCAAAGTCGAGCTCATGGCCTTTTGGCTCTAAGAACTCGGCAATACCTTGTGCAATATCCATATCGTCTTCTACCACGAGAATATTTGCCATTTATTATCCTTTATTACTACCTGATACCCATGCCTGTTGAAGATTGCTCAGAACGATTTTCAATGAGTTTATAAATGTGCGGAATAAGCCATTTCTCCAGGGCGATCCAGCCATCTTCTACTTGCATCATCGCAACGACTTCAAGCTGTGATTTAGGGTCGCTCCAGAACACGGTTCCCCCCATGCCTGCCCAAAAGAATGAACCTTGTTGACGCAGATCGCCCGCTGTTTCTTTAACTCCTACACCGTAACCAAAGCCCGCACCTTTGTACAGCCTAGGCATGAAATGGGTATCGAGCCCCTGTGTTTTTGAACTCAGCATCATGTCGATGAGTTGCTCAGATAATAGCGTATGCCCGTTAAATTTACCTTTATTAGAAAGCATGGAAACAAAGTTGCCGTAGTCCATTGCGCTGGATACGAGACCGCCACCGCCAGAAAGTAATGCTGGTTTTTCAAGGTATTCGCTCTCTGCTCCTTCTTCAACAAATAGGAGTTTCTCTTTATTGTAAGTATGCGCTTCCTCAAAGGTTGAAGCGTCATATTCATACATATCAACGAGTCTGTGTTGTTGGTTTTTAGGTACAAAAAAATGTGTATCTGCCATGTTCAGCGGTTTAAAGATGTGCTCAGCGAGGTAAGTGTCTAGGGTCTGTCCGCTCACTTTTTCTATAATAGCACCCTGTATATCGCTCGCAATGGAGTATTCAAAACGCTCCCCAGGCGCAAATTTAAGGTCGATACCGGATAGATCATCAACCATATCATCTAAGGTGTTATTTCGGCTTAATGGGTTGGCGAGCAAGTAGCGAATATCGACCCAATTTTTAATCCCACCGCCATAGCCAAAGCCGGCTGTATGTGAGAGTAAATGATGAACCGTAACGATTTGTGGCTGATTATCTACCTCGAACACCTCAAATTCAGGCAAGAATTTGCGAATGTCGTCATGCAATGCAATTTGGCCTTTTTCGACCAACTGTAATAAGGCAACTGAGGTAATGGGTTTACTCATGGAAAAAAGACGAAATAGGGCGTCTTTGGCCATCGGTCGTGGTTTATCCACATTGACTCGACCGTAGGCATTGTAGTGCACTAATTTATTTTGATGTTTGACCATCAGGACCATACCGGGAAGTTGGTGCTCAGCAAGCAGCGCTTCTATGTTTGTCTCTAGCGCATTTGCTGCACTTTGTTGATGAGTCTGTTGAACTATATTTGTAGGTTGAATAGTCGGTGCTGCTAGGCTGGTTGTCGCGATACCCAGTAAAGCCGCTGAGATGATACAAGCTAATGTACTTTTCGCTGCACTAAATGTTGAATTACGCATTGTGATACCTTAATGGTTAGGTTTGTATTTGTTGCGTAATAGATTAAATCAGCCTAAGTAAACTCAATGTAAAATGCACAGGGAAGAATAAATGAAAGCAACACACAAACGTGTTGCTTTGCATAGCGTGTTATAATACCAATCCGCAATAACCCTTATTTTTCAATCTGTCGACAAGGTTTCCTTGCTCCAAAACAGACCACTTAGTTAAACGGGTTAATGGTATAAGGTATTTTTAACCTTGCGCTTAAAACACTTCCACAGAATATTCGCGACGTTGTTCTTGCTCATTAATATGCCAAATTTCAACGGCGCGCGTTGTACCACCTGTGCTTTTACAAATTAATTCGCTAACAAGGACATTGGCACGGGCGTTGTATTTAGCCTCGCCTGTTACAGAGAAAGCATCGCTATGGAAATCAAACTTGTGGCGCTCATTTAAAAGTTCTGGCGCTTGACCAACTAACGTCGCTGAGCGGCAGTAGCCATTTGGCTCATTGGTCGTTAGGTTGAGCTGTGCATTATAGGTGACATCTTGAAAGTAACCTGGATTGCGTCCGTTGGAGTCAACCCAATTAGCGACCTCAAGTTGACTGTTAAAAGTCACTTTTGGTGCCGGAGCAAGTTTATGTCTTAAGGTTTGACGATTGCCCTGCTCATCGGTGCATGTTGCTTCAACATATTTTTCTTTATGTTCGTGTCCTTTGGGAATGTTACCTGACAAGATCTGAAAATCAGCCGACAGTACGGTGATGAGAGCATCTGTGTTTTGGTCATAAACTGCTGCGCTTTGGCAAGGCTCACGGTTTGTATAGTGCGGTGTGTAAATACGCACGTCGTAGGCTGAGCTTGATTGTGTCACCATCGCTTCTACTGGTGCGTTATAAAAAGTTGTTACACGGCCTGCGTTGCCGTCAGTGTCATAAACGACTGGTGATGCGGTTGCGCTATGGCTTACAACTCCAAATGTAAGTGCAAGTACGAGTTTTTTCATTGTCATTTCCTTGTTTTAAATAGTCACTGAGTTGAATACTCTGTTTTACATTAAGCGGGTTATTGTCCCTTTTAAAGTGAAATTTTTGAGATTGAAATTTATACAGTCGAATTTGTTTTTCACACTTCTAGGGATGAAGCGTCTAACAAATAACAGCTCGATTTTGCAGAATAAGGATTAACATGCCACTTGTATGTGTTGATGGTGCGGCCATTAAAATTACTGTGAATGGCGCACAGCAATTGGTAAAAACCAGTGACAAAATTTCTTCGGCAACAAAAAACAAATTCTCTCAAGGGGGGAAAGCGGTGCTGGTGGAAGATGATGTCAAACAGTGGTTACAAACATTTCAATCTAATTATGACAATGCTGCGTTTAAAGGCGGTATCGCCATGGGCAAGGCGATTTCAGGCAAACCCAATTTAACCGTTAAAGGGAAATCTAAAACGGGTTTGGTAACAAAAGATACCAAAGTGATGGCGCTGTTACAGGTATCCAAGCCTGCACAAAACCCGCAAGGGGCGCCCGACCCGGCTCCCGTGATCAATATTAGTATTGAGTTTACCGATGCGGGACAAACAAAGTTAACCGTGGCTTAAGTGAGGCGAGTTAAGGGGATGTAATAAAGGCCTCTTTGAATCGGTTTTCTTCAATGTAAGTTGATAAAATTTCATTGTATTCGCCACTTTCTTGAATTTGCGCCAGGCCAAGGTTAAAGCGCGTGATGATCTGCTCAGCATATGGGTGCTCCTTACTCACTCTAATGTGCAGTGGCCAGCGAATAAGCGCTGGGAAGTACGCTTCCAATTGACTAAATTCAGGGGTTTTTGAGCGTTCATATTCAAAGGCGAGATAATCGGCTATGGCAAGTTCAGCCCTGTCTTTGAGCACTAACTCTAAGCAGGTATGTAAATTGAGTACGTCGGTGATGGTTAATTCATCAATACCATCGAGTAACGCGTGATAACTGTATCTACGCACAGTGGCTACACTCCGAAAGCGCAAGCTTTCAATACCTTGATAGTCGATTGAGTGGGTCTTTTTACTAATGAGTACCAGTTCATTGTGAAAGTAAGGTGCGCTGAAGAACATGCTTTTACGTCTTTGTTTGGTTGTCCACAGTGCTGCGACCAAGTCTACTTGATTGTTTTCAACCATCATTACAATGCGGCTGAATGGAGCTGTTTTTAACTCAAACTCAATTCCTTGTGCTTGAAAGGCTGCCGAAACAAGGTCATTGATTAGACCGTGTCCACTTTCTTTCATGTAGGGGGGTCATGCGTTGTGTCCTCCTATCAGCTTGGTTATTTCAGACTGAGCTTGAACAGAAGTTAAAACAAGTAAAAGAACTAAGTAAATGAGTCGCATTGTCATAAATACACCCGCTAACAGCTGCTTATTAATAGTTTAGACCAAGCGTATAAATTTACTGAGTTGACCATTTGTGACTTAAGTTCAAAGTCGTTATTCACAATCTTAAATAGGAGATGCTTATGGGATTATTGTCAGCGTTATTCACGTCAAATGCACAGGCGCCTGTAGCTGCGATAGGCTCTTTGCTTGACGAGTTGTTTACCAGTGATGAAGAAGCATTGAATTTGGAAATACTCAAACAGCGAGTGGCACAGCAACCCAATCTCGTGCAAAGCAAAATTAATCAAGTTCAAGCTTCTCATCGCAGTTTATGGGTGGCTGGTGCGCGACCATTTTTAATGTGGGTATGTGGCTTAGGTTTTTTATTTGCGTTTGTCGTTAACCCAATTTTACAGTGGTTGTGGCCTGAGGTTGGTACGCCTCAACTCCCACTTGATGCCATGATGGAGTTAACACTTGCCATGTTAGGGCTTGCCGGTTTGCGCACGGTAGAAAAGCTACAAGGTGTTGCACGATAAACACTTGAACATCATTCACTTCAGGTAATTTTAAATTTTATTTTCACACTTCTCATAGTCCATCGTCTTCTTTGCACAAATTAAAAAATTCAACATCAGTTGTGACTGATGAGGCGGAGCCGTGGGACAACCCACACAGTCTTCTGAGTGCCAAGCAAGGCCCGCCAAACGTTTATCCATTTTTATTGGTGGGTAGGCCTTTATAAAAGACTTGCTTGGCACTCACTCCATAATTCTTGCCGTTTCGGCTTTTAAGAATGCGTTCTATTAACTAAAGGAAATACTATGTCTCAATATAAAACCCCTGACGTCTACGTAAGAGAAAAATCAATTCTACCGCCGTCAGTTGCTGAAGTGGCTACGGCTATCCCAGCGTTTATTGGTCACACCACAAAGCTGAACGAAGCCGGTGATGCTGCCAACTTCTTAAACATGCCGGTACGCATCACTAGCATGGTTGAGTTTGAAGCAAACTTTGGTGGTCCTTACCAAGAAAGCTTTACCGTACTTGTCAAAGACACAACGAACAGTAGCTTTAAAATGGCGGACTCGACGCCTAATGCTCAATTCTTCTTGCATCAAGCAGTGAGCCACTTTTTTGCTAACGGTGGCGGTGCTTGTTATGTGGTTTCTATTGGCAGTGCAGGCACTATGGCTGCAAAAGAAGCTTACACGGCTGCAATTGACCTGTTAAACAAGGTAGATGAGGTAACACTGATTTCATCACCAGAAGCAATAGGCTTAGATGAAACGGGTCACTATGAAGTGCAAAACAAAGCACTTAAACACGCAGAAAAACGCATGGACCGCTTTGCTTTGGTTGATGTGCAAATGCAAACAACACCTGATGGCACAACTGCAATTGCGCATGATTCAGCACGTTTACGTGACAAAGTCACGCAAGGTCTTAAGTATGGCGCATCTTATTATCCTTACTTAAAAACAACGATGGCGCGTAGTTACGATGAAACGGCGGTCATGGTCACTCTGGTTGAATCAATTGATCAAGCAACTCAAGAAGTGACTTACAAAGATGTTGCCTTGTCGAAACTTGGAGACGATACAGCGGACAATATGGACTACAACGCGCAAGTGTATAACGCGGTTAAAGCACAGCTTGCGAAAAACTATCTTGTGTTGCCACCGTCGCCTGCAATTGCTGGTGTAATGGCTAAAACGGATAAAGACCGTGGTGTTTGGAAAGCGCCTGCAAACGTGGCGTTATCACAAGTACTTGCACCTGTATTGGCAATCGATAGCACTGAGCAAGAAAACCTAAACGTAGATGCGATTTCAGGTAAATCTATTAATGCTATCCGTACGTTTGTGGGCAAAGGCACGCTTGTATGGGGTGCTCGTACGCTTGCTGGTAATGATAATGAATGGCGTTATGTATCCGTTCGTCGCCTATTTAACATGGTTGAAGAGTCAATCCAAAAAGCAACGCAGTTTGCGGTGTTTGAGCCTAACACGCCATTCACATGGTTAAAGCTTAAAACCATGATTGAAAGTTATCTTGAAAACTTATGGCGTCAAGGTGCGTTCTTTGGTGAGTCACCAGCGCAAGCGTTTTTCGTCAATGTAGGTCTTGGTCAAACTATGACCGAAGACGATATCAACAACGGCATTATGAATATTGAAATCGGTCTTGCGGCAGTTCGCCCGGCTGAGTTTATTGTGCTGACATTCTCGCATAAGAGCCTAGAAGGCTAATGAACCCAACCAAGATTGGTTGAGGCACTTATTTATACGTTTCTAGGTTCTCTCAGCCAATCTTTCCTCTTGTTTATTTTTACCTGAGTTGCTGTGCAACTTAGGTGTCAGAAATTATTATTTTTTGGAGTTTTTATGGCTACTACAGCAGCAGACATCGCAGCAGAATATCCGATCCCGGTCTATCGTTTTGTCGTGAGCTTTGGTGAAGAGAGCATCCCGTTCTCAGAAGTATCAGGTTTAGATATCGGCGTTGAAACTATCACCTACAAAGATGGTTACGGTAAGAAGCACATGCCTGGGCAACCAACGGATGTGAATATCACACTCAAGCGTGGTTTAGTGCGTCAGAAGAGTCAGTTCTATGATTGGATCTCATCTATCAGCTTAAACTTGGTTGATAAAAAAGACATCACGATTTCACTAACAAACGAAGACCGTTCGCAACCGTTAGTGACTTGGAAGGTGATCAATGCATTCCCTAAAAAGCTGACTGCACCAAGCATTAATGGTGGTTCAAATGAGGCAAGCGTTGAGTCATTAGAAATGATGGCAGACGACATTAAGATCGAATTCCACTAATTTTCTTTCTCCTTGTCTTGGGCACATTTGTGCCCTTTTTTGGACATTATTATGATTCAAGAACTTACCACACCTATGGTGGGGTATCGTTTTGCGGCTTTGATCACGTCGGCGGCGATACCTAACCCAATCGATATTTTCTTTAAAGAGATCAGTGGGCTTAAAGTCAATCGAACCATTGAATACGACGGTAATCGTGCAACGGTAGGCAGCAACAAACAAACGCGCACATTGACTTTTAAGCGTGGGGTGTTGCGCACGGGCAGTACACTCGAAATCACCAACTTTATTAGCTTGCCACAGTGGAATCAGTTTGCTGTTCGCAACGATATTCTGATCACTTTACTGAATGACAACAATTTGCCAACTAAGGCTTGGCTCGTGACGCGTGCATTTATGGAAAGCTGGGAGTGGGATAGCTTAGATGCGACCCGCAATGATGTGCTGATTGAATCCATTACGTTTAGTTATCAAAACTTAGTCACGGTGCCAATTCCTTTCACTTGATAAAACAGAACAAGGAGTGCGCATGGAAATTCAATGTGATGCCATTCGTATCAAAGCCAGTTTATCCGAACAAGATGAACCTGAGAGTAACGACGGACAAGCGCAGCAGGCGAGTAATACTGATGCTTCAGTGATTAATAACCAAATTGAACAATTAGAAAAGTCACTTAAGCGCTACGTTGATAAACAATTTCAGCAATTTACTAGACAAAAAAGGCCATAAAGATGATAGGTATTGGCGCAAACGCGGCTGGGTCTCCGCTATGTAAAGTGACCTTTTATAGCAAAGTAGAGCGTGGTTCTGGTAATCAACTCGCGGAGCTAACTTTGCCTTATGATGCAAAATCTTTGCAAACTAGTTATGCCAACGATATTCAAAAATCGCAGACCATCGGTGCCGAGAGTGGGGCAAGCCAATACCAAAAGTCTTCACCCTCTAAACTCACCATTACTTTTCTGTTGGATGACACCATTATTGATTTGCCCACCGAGTTGATTGCCAAATTAAGTGGGGATATAGATACCGAGAAGCATATTCAAACTTTATTAAAGTATGGAACTGCGGTGCAAGGTGAAACACATGAGCCAACCTATGTCACCATTCAGCCACTGAATATGACGCTCAATCATGGCCCTAGCGGCACTTTTGACGGCATGTTGTGCACCACCAAAGTAGAAACTGAGTTAGTTGATAACAAAGGCCGTCGCTTAAAAGCCAAAGTGCATTGTTGCGTGGTGGAGTGTTTGTCAGAAAAAGAGATCAAACAGAAATCGGGCAAAAGCTCACCCGATTTGACTCATGTAATTCAGCACCAAGCGGGTGATTCTGTGTTAATTCAAAGTGCCAAGATTTATGGTAATCAACAGTTTGTACACCAAGTAGCCAAGGTCAATCGCTTAGCGTCTATTCGCAGTGCCGAAGTGGGAGCGTCCATCCTCTATCCACCTTTGGAGCGTTAATATGGATTTGCGATATACCATTACCGTGGAAGGTGCCAAGGTGAGTGAAAAAATCGCTGTGCGTGAAGTACGGGTGAAAAATGGCGTGAACCAAATTTCACAGCTGTGTTTGTTGATTGAAGATGGCGACATGGCCAAAGAAACCTTCACAAAAGCAGACGAAGACTTATTCAAAATGGGCAAAGCCATTGAGGTCAAAGCGGGCTTTGGCGATGGTGAACAAACTCTCATTTATAGCGGTATTATTACCGCGCAAAGTATCGGTTATGAACGTCAACCGTTTTTGCGTATTGAAGCCAGAGCTGATGCCATTAAACTTTGTCAAAATGCCATGAGTAAGCTGTATGACGACAAGACCAAAGATGGCGATATATTAAGCGACTTACTAACAACTTATGGTGCAGCTGCGGGTGACATTGCAGCGAGTCAAATTGAACACCAACAATTTTTGGTGGTGGATGAGCAGCCTTGGTCGCTCTTTATGCGCCGCGTATTATGTAACGGTTTTGCATTTTTCAATGATGGTAAAAATCAGGTGGTGGATTTAGCCAAACACACCCCGACCGCTCACGAATTTAACGTGGCAATGGATGGTTGCGTTGATTTTGAATTACAGTGTGACGTCACTGCACATCTTAAAAAATTACAGTACAGTAGCTGGGACATCAAAGAGCAAAAACTCAATGATAATGCTGACCCCGCCGCGCCAGCGGCCAAATTTAAAACCCATGCCGATGCCGATACGGCGCTCGCTATCCCTGATACTTTACGATTAGCGCAAGCGCCGATAGATAAGTTAGAGCTCGCAGCCAAAGCCAGTGCCGAGCAATATTATCGTATGCTCGATATGTATCAAGGTTCTGTGCGTGTCGACATGTCAGCCAGCAAGGCACCGACTAAGGTTAAACTTTTGGATGCGTTGACGCTTTCAGGAGTTGGCAAGCAATATGCGGGCGATTATGTGGTGGGGGAAATACATCACCATTTATCCAGCGATGGTTGGTTTTGTGATTTTATTTTTGGTGTGCCACTGGCTCTGAGTCTTTGCTCTGACTATATAAACACGCCATATACGCCCATTTTGGTGGGTAAAGTCGCGGCCTTTAAAGCCGACCCTCAAGCTTTGCATCGTATGCCTATATTGCTACCCAGTGCCAGTGGTGATAAGCCGCTTTGGGCTAGACTCGCCAGCCCTTTTGCGGGGACTGAAGAGGGGTTGTTTTTACCACCTGATCTCGATACGGAAGTACTTGTGGGCTTTATCGGTGGAGATAGTCGGCATCCCGTTATTTTGGGAGCGAGTCACAACCCTAAAGCCAAACCCCCATTTGAATATGACGATAAAAACGAGCAGCGAGGTTTGTTCTTTAAAGAGCAAGCGCTGGCGTTGCAATTTACCCTCAAAGAGCCGCTGCTGACGATACAAGCCAGTGCTGATCATACCGTGATGTTTGATGCCAAAGAAGGTTTCAAACTAACCCAAAAAGATATGACGTCCTTGGTGGCGGGCGAGTCACTTAAGGTTGAAAGTAAAGATAAATCAACCTTAGAAGTGGCCAAAGCCATCAATGTTAAAACTTCAGACAGTATTACCCTTGAAGGTAAAGGAGTCGATGTGAAATAGCCTCTATGGAGGCCAAAAACAAGGAGCAACTATGTTTGAACAAGCATTTTTAGGCACCGGCTGGGGTTTCCCGATACGCTTTCGAAGTGCCAGTAGTGGGCCTGTGATGGATAGCGGTGACACGTTATTAAAGCAAGCGATTCACTTAACTTTAAATACCTTGGTGGGGGAACGTCCGCTATGGCCCGAAATTGGGTCGGGTCTTTCTGCCTACTCCTTTGCCGATGCCAATGAACAAAGCCTGGCGCAGCTTAGACAGGAAATTGCCACGGTACTACTTAATCATGAGCCGCGTATTATTTTGGAGTCAATCGACTTTGATAGCAGTGAATTGTATGAAGGCGTGTTGTTGATCCAGCTTAATTATTTGATTCGACAAACCAACAGCCGTAGCAACATGGTTTTTCCATTCTATTTAACCGAGCAATCGGTGTAACGCACGTACAACAATCAATTCGCACTTTGTGAACAGCTAACAGCTTGGTTTGCTCAGTTTAAACCTTTTTATTGATCAAGGTATTCTCATGACTGTGAAGTCTAATAACACAACCTCCTTGGCGGCGCTACATGTCGTCAATCCAAGTGAAGTGGGGCGTAGTCAACTTGGACGACAGATAAAAGCGCTGTCGCGCTCATTTTTTAATATCGAACCGCGTACGGTAGAGGCTTGGCTTCAGTATTTATCAACGCTGGCTAAGCAGACTAACTACATTGATGAACGCACTCTAAGTGTCAATGGCTCTTGGGAAAATGTATTACCGGAGCCTGAAAAGCTCGCGGGGCTTGCTAAGTTGCTTGAACAAGGTGAGGCAGATGACCAGATAAAAGCCTTGGCAGCTCGCCCTGACATGGCGATGTTGCTTACTTTTATTGACTTGCTTCAGCATAGCAATGCGCAGTTTGATCACTTTGTTTCACGCCATTTAGAACATTTTTACGCCCAAGTGTTACGTTTTGAGCCATTGCCAGCCACGCCAGATAGTGCCCATTTGGTTGTGTCTTTAAACGACGCCAATGCCGTTACTTTGCCAGCAGGTACAGAATTTGATGGTGGTAAAGACAGCGATGGTACGCCACTTATTTACAGCACCAATGAAGTGGTGACCATCAACAAGGCACAAGTCGACTATGTGGCAACGGTCAATAAAATTAAAACGGTGAATAGCGATAAAGCACCAGACTCTATTAAGTTGCAACATCAAGTGCTGTTGGATTCTTTACAAGGCATCGAACTGGAACAAAGTGCGCCGACGTTTGGATTGAATTCGTCAGAGCAGACTGCCGGCGTTGAAATAGGGTTTAAAATAGCGTCACAAGATCTGTTTTTAAGTGGCGGAATGCGCAACATTACACTTAATTTTGGTGACCAAACAGAGTTGTCAAATTGGTTGTCTTGGTTTGATTTTTACATCACCACCAGTGAGGGGCTGAAAAGCGTAGACAGCGCCAACTTGAACGTAATGGGGCAACAGCTTTTACTGAGTTTTGATGCATTATTTCCACCAATCACAGCATTGCCAAGCGCTCCGATTGGTAGTGATAAAGCTTTGCCATTTATTGCCTTGATACTGAAAAGTGATTATTACCAGCTGTTGTACAGTGATGATTCGAGCGTTTACGCACGGATGAATAAATTTATGATCACACAGGTGAGTATCACTACGCACGTTACTGGCTTGGACGGACTGGTAGCCAGCAATGGAGAAGTGGACTTAGATACCAGCAAGCCGTTTGAGCCATTTGGACTCTCCCCTAGACTGGCTTCAAAGGTACACTTTACGCATCCAGAATTAGTCACTAAAAACATCGTGAACGCCAGTATTGAGTTTACCTGGCTCGACAGGCCCAACAGTTTTGATACCTATTATCGTGCGTACAGTTATTACTTCATTAAACAAAATGATACAGAAGTAGGCTACTTTGATAAAAGTGCCGTGTGTGCAAATGATGAATCGTGCGAAGGCATTACGTTGAGCATTGAAAAGCTATTTGATAATGATTGCAACTGCTTAGTGTGGCCAGACAGCACCATTAATATCTCTCGCTCAGACGCGATTGGTAATCTGCAAAATGATGTTGCACTATTTTACAATGACAACGATGATACGTTGCCAACACCACAAAATAACTTGGCTACCAACACCTTGAGCTTCTTGCAAAACGACAACAATGCGTTACGAGATTTTCAATCATTGCCGTTTGATGAACCGAGTGCGACTCAGTGGCCAAAGTGGTACTCCCTTGAGCTATCGCAGCAAGACTTTGCCCATAAAGATTACACCAAAGTGATTGAATATTTTGCTTATGAAAATGCAGGCTCAAGTACGCCTGTGTTGGTGAATCAGCCATATACTCCGACTTTAGATGCTCTGCGCGTGCACTATCAAAGTGAAAGCATCACTTCGCCGGCAGTAATGGTCGGTAATCCAATTTTCATTGAGCATATTGCCCCTGTAGGTCGTCCGACAGAACAGTTTACTCAGCAAAGCTTACTGTCTTTATTGCCGCGTATGGAGGAGTTTGGTTATCTTTATATGGCGATAAATCAAGTCACCACCCCGGGCCAAGTGCGTATGTATTATCAGGTGGACCCGGTAGATGGGTATAACATGGGTAATAACCCCGTGTTTGTGTGGGAGTACTATAACGCCGGACAGTGGCACCGTTTTAAACGAGAAGAGTCGCAAGGCCAAGCGGGAGAAGGGCGCATTCTCAGTGATAGCACGTATGACTTGCTGGATTCCGGTTTGGTGGTGTTTTACTTACCGCAGCTGACACAAAGCAATTCATTTAATCACGATGGCAAATTGTGGTTACGGGCCAAGGTTAGTCACGCGAGCCTGGAAAAGCCAGCAACCATGACTAGCACTGCGCCCGTATACTCCAAACTTAAAGGCATTTTTACGCAAGGTGTTAAAGTGACTCTGAGTAGTCAAGGCAATGCGCCATCTCACTTTGCGCAACCATTGCCTAGTGAGTCTATTGCCAAGCTGGTATTACCCAACCCAAAAGTCGATAAAGTTATTCAACCATTTGCGTCATTTGGAGCCAAAGTGGCGGAAACCACCGAGCAATTTGACCGTCGCATTAGTGAGCGTTTAAACCATCGTCAACGCTTGCTCAGTGCATGGGACTATGAGCACTTTGTATTGCAAACTTTCCCGCAGTTACACTCGGTACGTCCTGTAGTTAGCGAATCAGGTTTAAGCCTGGTCGTGGTGCCGCTTAATCATGATGTATCTGTGCTACAGCCAAAAGTGCCCCGTTATTTGAAGCGGCAAATTCGTGAGCAAGTGAATGCGTTGTCTGTGCCAAATCTGACAATAGAAGTTGATGACCCCAATTACGTGGAAGTACAGCTTGAACTGATTGTGAAAATTGACCCGCTATACGATATTCAAAGTACCGTCATTGAACTCAATGATATGGTCGTCGATGCGCTCACGCCATGGAATAAATTGGATAAACCGTTAGAGCGGACGATTTATTTAGCATCCATTGCACAGGTGTTAGAAACCCATCCTGCTGTGGATATGATCCAAGTGATCCGCGCGACAAAAGATGGTCAAACTCAAAAACACTATAGCGTGATCAACGCCGATAATCCCCACGATATTTTGGTGCCAGCACGGAATCATAAAATCGCACTCGCCAACACCCTCGGAGATGTATTCGAAGGTATAGGGAAATGGGAAATTGAACTGGACTTTATTGTTCAGTAATACCTCACCAATAAACAAAACCCGCCGTACAAAATCAGTGAAAAACTTTTCACGGTTTTCGCGTGCGTGCGTCTTGTTGTTATTCAGACCATTTATTCAGGAAAGTTATGGACAATCAAGCTCCGCAGATAGTCAATCAGGCTCCGAGCAATATCGGGCAAGATTTGGCAAAACTTCGTCAGCAAGGCATAGCTAGGATACAGCAATTTGCATCAAGTACTTGGACCGATCATAACCGCTTTGACCCCGGTGTGACCTTGTTGGAAGTGTTGGTGTATGTGCTTTCAGATCTCAGTTATAAATTGGATTACTCGGTCCCTGAGCTGCTTGCGCAAGCAGACACTGGGGGCAGTGTAAAATTTTATGAACCCGAACAAGTGTTATTTAGTCATTGTGTGACAGAAGATGATTACCGACGCCTTGTTCTTGATTTGCTCGACGTTAAAAACGTGCATGTAAGCACCCGTCAAAGCGCTGATGCAAGCACCAATATCATTGACTTTAACGTGTTGCTTTACGCACCCGATGAAAATAAAAAAAGCGCTGCAATAGAACAGCTTAATCGTGTTTTTGCACAAGCTCGCTGTGTCAATCATACCCTTGGCAATATAGTGTTTTATGACGTCAGTAAAGTCAATGTGGGCATGACATTATCGCTCAAAAATGTGGAGAGTTTGGTGGCGCTGCTGGTGGAAATTTACACCTTGATTGGGCGTGAGATTTCACCAGATATTCCTAAATATTCAGCTGAGCAACTGCTGCAAATGGGCCTCAAAATCGATAATATTTATCAAGGACCTAGGCTTCAACATGGTTTTGTGTTGGATAGCGACTTAAACAAGTCGGCTTATAGTGTGCGCTTGTTTAGCTCCAATATTTTAAGTGTGTTACATGAGCACGAGCACATTGAGCAAGTCAATGCGTTCCATTTTGTCACTGAGCAAAGCGGTAATAATTACAACGCACAAGAGGGTTACGAGTTTTGGCAAATTCAATTTGGCAGTGACGACAACCCGCAAATAGTCAATATCGCTGAACTTGGTTTTGATGAAGCTAACTTCTTTGATGAGTTAAAGTTACTTATAGATGGGCAACCTTATCAGCTTAATGAGGAAGAAAAAGCAGCTATTCGTGCCGGCTTACAAGGGCTTAAGTTACCGCCATCGCTACCCACATCGAGTATGTTGCCACCTTATCAAAGTGGCGAGTATTTAGGGCTCAGTGCTTACCATTCGTTGCAGCACGAATTGCCACAAGTTTATGCCATTACTGAGCAGACCTTAGATGGTCGCATCGACAGTGAGCAAAAAGCGCAGCTGCTGCAATTTAAAGGTTATTTACAGCTGTTTGATCAAATACTGGCGGATCAGCATAAGCAACTTGATGTCCTGCCCGATATTCTCTCTTTACCGCAAGCAACCGTATTTGAAGGCTTAGGTCAGCTGCTTGATAGCATGCTTGCCAGCGAATCTTTGAATGAAGATCAAGTTACTGCATTCTGGCAGCAGGTGAGTGCGTTGCCTCATTCGCAACTGAGCCAAGCGCTAACCGGGATCAGCGGTATTGAGCATCTGTTAGATACGGCATCTTTGGATTACTGGCAACGAGGTATGCAGCTTAGCCTAGAGAGTGATTTTTCTATCGCCCAACTTACGCGACTGAATCAAAGCGCGCAGCACCTATTGGCTCGTTTTGCCGAGCGAGCAGTAGATGGCAATTTATTGAAATACAAAGCGGTATTCGCATTTTATGCTCCAAGCTTAGAAGATCCACGAGACCCAAATCCCCAAGAGTCATTGCTAGAGCGATTGGTGTTGCTGCGCCAGTACATTGATAAATGTCGTTTGCTCAGCGAAATAGGCATATTGGGTGAGAATCGCTGCCGAGGCTATGACTATTTAGCAAATGATATTCAACAAAGTCAATGTAGCAGCATGGCCAAAGGCATTATGCGCCGACTGGGCTTATCGCACCCCGCTCATATGCCGTTAGCAATTCATAACCGTGAAAGCTTTTATCTGGTTGAAGGCAGCCTAGTTGAAGCTGGTGTGCAGCAAGAAGATGAATTAGATGCCGCGCAGCGCATGCAACTGAGTCGTAGTCTGTATTTTGTGTTGCCTGATTGGACAACACGCTTTGCCTCAATGGAATATCGTCAGCTTACTGAGCGTAAAATTCGCGAACTGACTCCATTGCACATGCCTGTACATTGCTTGTGGCTTGACAGAGAAACCATGAGTTTGTTTGAGCGCTTGTACTATGGCTGGTTGAACTACTTTTCTCAAACACAAAAAGTACGTTTTACCGAACCAAGTGACTCACTGTCAGCGGTGTTGCAGCAGTTAAGCAAAGTTTTGGCTGAATTTTTCACTTACCCACTGCCGATTGAACCAAACACAGGTCCACAGTGGCCGTTGTCAACGGTGCTACTGGCGCATCAAGCTGGTCCTAATAATGAATGGGATGCCGTAAAAGCGACCATGGTTGACATACTGGGTATGTATTGTACAGATGACCAAGACCATACATTTGTTATAGAAGGTCAAACAAGCAGCGCAATTTATCAAAGCGTTGCAGCCAATATTACGCAGTATGTTGAGCATTTCCCGAGCGGCTTTAGCGCCGATGATATTTTCTATCTCAGCGCTCAACACTATATCGATGAAATTTGTCGCCCTAGTATTTCGGATCATGTTGAGCGCTCACAAAGGCTGACTATAGGCTACACACCGCTGGCTTATTTACGGCCGCTCTATCCGGTGTCTATTTCAACCATTAATTCCAACGCCACTGCACAGTCCAAGTTTATCGTTGCCCACAGCAAGCCTAATCGTATTTAATCAAGGAATAACTCATGAACACAATAAATGAGCAAGAAGCTACGCTATCTGCACAAGCGACCACATTGGTCGAAAAAGAAGGCCGTCAAACGCTGATTGAGAAGTTTGATGACTTAAAAAGCCCAACCGGTGATGATTTTGAAGCGATGATCCGCTCGAGTTTCAACCAAGTGGATGACCCAATCAAAGTGGTTGAACAAGATGGGCAAACTGAAGTTGAGGTTAGCTCTGCGGTGTCGGTTAGAACCGATGCGCAGGCCGATGAGCAGTTACGCCTGACACCGTCGCAATTGACTATGACGCAAGGCGGAGCAAACACACTGAACGTCGACGGCGATAACATGCAAGTGTTCGATGATGTGCTGAGCGTATCAAAAGAGCAAAGAGCGGTGACGGTTGCTGATACCCTTCAAGCCCAAACCGTGACGGCCAGTACCGAGGTGAACGCAACGCAGGTAAACACCAATACCCTTGTTGTATCCAGTGATGAGGAAGCGTTTTTGCGCGCAGAGTTAATTAATGGTCAGCCACTGGTGACGGCAGACATGCTCAACGTGACGCAAGGTACTAACACCACAGCTTTAGGCGTATCACAAACTGCTACGTTGAATGAGGCTAACGTACAAACGCTCACTGTTACAGGTGACACCACACTCAATGGCCCACTTACTGGGCGGGATGCGGTATTTACCGAACATGTTGAAGCGCGTGATGGTTTAGGCATTGGTATTGATGCGCAAAGCACACAAGCTAAATTACATATTTCTAAAACCAGCAGCGATATGGATGCCCTGCTGCGTGTTGATGATCACAACAACGACACGACGCCCTTTTACATCGACTCAGAAGGCAAGGTGGGTGTCGGTACCACCGATATTCAAGCCGACTTTCAAGTTGATGGCACTGTACTCATTGGTGATTTAAATGATGCGCATTATGTAAGGCTGAACGAGCAGGAACAGAGCCACTTCCATGGCAATGTCAGCGTATCTGAGTCGGTTTC
The DNA here is from genome assembly GCF_056312285.1 of Pseudoalteromonas sp. ABE4_541. Taxonomy (NCBI): domain Bacteria; kingdom Pseudomonadati; phylum Pseudomonadota; class Gammaproteobacteria; order Alteromonadales; family Pseudoalteromonadaceae; genus Pseudoalteromonas; species Pseudoalteromonas sp. ABE4_541. Next base: position 186,552 of record NZ_JBSVEM010000007.1, on the reverse strand, counting down.
AATTGGTTTGGATGAATTGCCAAGCGAAGCGGGGTGCTTATCGGTTGATGGCAAGCTGGCTTTGGGCAAAACCAATGCGATGGCAAAGCTAGATGTGCAGGGAGATGCTAGCTCATTACTCATGCAGGTGGCAACGGATTCAGCCGCTTTTGTTAAAGTGACCGATGCGCCAGCACAAGGCGAGTCAAAAGTTACGCTATATCAGCAAACGAATATTCAAGATGACTTACACGTTGATGGTGATACTACAGCCAATAATGTGACGGCACAGAATCACCTTGCCAGTGATAGCGCTTCAGTAACCAATAACTTAAATGCGGGCCAAACAACCACCGATGCGCTAATCGTCAATGGCAATGCAACGGTGACGCAAAAGACCACCTCGCAAAAACTATGGGTCGGTGATATGCAGCAGGGCGTCACAGAGCAAGACAACGCAACAGGCGCGCTCATTAATACCACTATGACGGTAAAAGACAGTGCCCAGTTTAAAGATATTCACGCCAGTGAAACGATTTCTACGCAAACGGCGTTCAAAGGGCAAAGTGCCTATATCAACCAAGGGGTAAACATTGGTGACTTAGGTGAGTCGTTGCACGCTAAAGTCGCGGTAAAAACCAGTGGTGAAGATGAGTCTGCGTTGCTCGTTAGAGACTATGAAGATCACACGCTGCTACGCGTGAAAAAGCAAGGTGTGCAAGTAGGTTCCGAGGCGATGGCTGTGCCTGTTGATGTGGCGGGAGCAATCACAGCGCCGGAGTTGAATGTGACTTATCATGCCCAGTTAGAGCAAGCCGATATCAACAAGCGCGTGCATATTGCTGCAACGACTGATATGTCGAACTGGCAACCGAGTGCCAAATTAGCGGTACTCAGCAATTTAACCAACAATGCTGGTTTTGATGTCAGTCATTTTGATGGCCAAGGTATTAAGCCAATCATCACTACAAAAGCTGACAAGCTGGGCTTATTTACGTCTGATCCCTTAAAGCCTTTTCATGTTGATAGTGAAGCATTGTTGACAGGTCCGGTAGAAATCACGGGTGATATGGATATTACGCGCGATGGGCAAGCACTGCTTAGCGTAAAAGAGATGTCGGTCACCGTCGGACACAGCGAGTTTGATACGCCGCTCGAAGTGTTTGGTAATACCACTACATGGGGTGATAGCGCAGTATTGGGGCAGTTTTGTGTCAAAGTGGACGATGAAAAACTACTAAGTACCACCGATTCACAAGTGCTTGTCACACAACTGAGTGATGACGCGGCGCTAAAAGTGGCAAATTCCGGGCAAACACAGGTAACACACATTGCTGCTGGCCAATTGGCAATTAACCAAGCACTGCCTGAAGCTGATGTAAACTTTGCGCTGACTGGGCAAGCACATATCACAGGTAATGTGCTCATCGAAGGCGATGATGAGGCCTTGACTGTGGACGGCGACACGCACCTAAACAATGACTTAAATGTACATGGTGCAACGACAATCGCAGATGGCCTTACCGTGAGTGTCACTAACAATACGGCTGAGTTTGCCAAAGATGCCTTAACGGTAACAGGCAGCACCACACTAGATGGTACTTTGTCTGTGAGCGATTCAGTTGACCTACACAGTGGCTTAACGGTCACCAATGGGGACACACACTTAAATGAAGGGTTGACGGTTGAAGGTCAAACCTTGATTGATAACACCCTCACCATTAGTGGTCGAGTGAGCGCGAACGGTAGCGTTAAAATCGCCAAACAGTTAGAAGGCAACTCGCTGCAAGTTGAAGGTTCTGCACAATTTGATAGCCATGTGGATATTGATGGTGACTTAAATTTATCAAATACCCCTGCCAGCGCACGTGTGCATATTCAAGAGCAAGGCAAGCAAGGTCTATTAATTGAAAGGCAAGGCGGCCAAGTTGGTCTGGTGTTCAACGATGGCCGTTTAGGGCTTGGTGTTGAGCGTCCTGATTATGCACTGGATGTGGCAGAAGATAGCCAGTTCAGAAAAGACGTGCAGATCAAAGGTCGTCTTGAAGTAGATGAAAGTCTGCATGTGGATGAATACGCCAGCTTTAGAAGCAACATTAATGTGCATGGCAATGCGGAACTGGCAGGTGAAGCCCGCTTTGGCTTACCGTTTAGCAGTGTTATTGACGAAGAAACAGTGGGTATGCCAGCGGGGATCGCACAGGTAGCCATTGACCAAAATCACTTTGCCAAAGCTTTTGCTGTGTACCATCAAGGTGAAAAACCGATTGTGATTGAAGACGGCAAGTTAGGGGTACAAACCGACTCGCCAAAAGAAGCCTTGGATATTAACGGCAATGCCGTATTTAGAGGAGACATTGAGCTAGATGGTGTGTTGCGTGGTTCGGGTCGCTTGGAGTGTTTCGATGGCGCGAAAATTTTTGGTGATGTGGAATTGCGCTCCGATTTAACCGTGCACGACGATGCGTTGCTAAAAGATACGTTAACGGTAGAAGGCAACGCGACATTCAATCGTCAAGTTGAGGTAAGCAGTGACAGCACGTTCCAAGCATCGGTACGCATGAATGATGAATTGTCAGTACAAAAACGTGCGCATTTACGTGACGATTTGGTGGTTGCTAAACATACCACATTACAAGGTGGTTTAAATATAGAAGGGCTAGAAGCCGACTCGTTAGTATCAATTAGCCCAGCTACCACTTTCAAAAACGATGTGACTGTGCATGGGCAAGTTGAGTTTTTAAGTTCACTACAAACGGCCCATGAAGTGAGCGCCAAAGCGGTGCAAGTTGCGGGAGAGGTGGGTGAACACGCCATTTCACTCGACTCAAGTCAACATGCGGCACCACTCAATATCAGTACTGCAGAGTCTGATGCGCTGCATATTACCGCTCATGGCGAGGTGGGCGTTGGCACGCAAGCTCCCAGTCATAAGCTGGACGTGGCGGGGGATGTGCGCGTTCGCAACAGGCTAGTGGTTGATCAAGGTTTAACCTTAGCACAGGGCGCAATGGCTGATGGCGACCTCACGGTGCAAGGTGCCGTGGCCTCTGCGTCGCTGCTGCTTGGTGATACGCAGTCTATTTCTGGTGTATCGAGCGATGTTGAGCTTGGTGGCGATATGACATCGGATGAAACTTTGGCAACGCAAGCGGCGGTAAAAGCCTATGTTGATGCACACTGTTGGACGCTGGCAGAAAACAACAAGGTATTGTTGATACAAAACCAGTTGGAATTTGATGAGGTAATGAGCCGCGAGATTTTGTCAAACGTGACTATTTTGCTACTGCCACACATGTGTCACCCACAAATGAATCGCGCTTATAAATTGAAGCAACCGGTTCGTATTGGTTCCAATGTCAGCATCATTGGCTTTAACGAGCGTGAAACGCGCATTGTTAAGGAGTATGCAGGCTGTCGTTTCCTTATTCATGGACAAAGTGATGCCTTGGTGAAAAGCGTGGAAATGCGCGGTTTCACTTTCGATGGCTCATTGATGAACGGTGGTGTGTATGAAGGCAATGGAGGTGCATTCCACTTACGCTACGTACAGAGCGCTAAGCTCAATTGTGTGATTGAGAATCACCATGTGAATGGCGATGGTGGCGCACTTTATGGTGAAGCGGAAGTCAGTGGTATTGAAGCGCGTAACATCAAAAATTGTTCAGCCACACGTCAAGGTGGTGGGGCGTTTGGGGTGACTGAGTCAACCCTACAAGTTGCTAATTGCCGTGCTGAATACGGTGGCGGTGTTGCCTATTGTGATGATTGCCAAGTGGTGGCACGTGCCAATATAGCCTTGGTTTATGGTGGTGGCGCCTACAAATGCCAAAGCCTCATGGCACAAGGATACTGGCGCGATAACCGTGCGCAAGGCGATGTTGGTCATCACATTTATAGTTCTGGTTGTGATAATCCAGATGATGGACACACTCATCATGATTATCTGTGGCACGCACTGTACCTAGATGGGCCAGTGATGTGTGGTACGCAGCTTTGGCGCCATGATCACATCTAGTTATGAAATTGTCTATTAAACACATAGGGGCCAATATTTTGGCCCCTAAATCGACCCTAGCAGCCACGGATTCCAGCCTAGCAGATATCGAAAATGAATTTGCTAAATGGATTATGCGTGGCTTATCGCAGATGGATTGGTCTGAATTTGAGTCTTATGGTGCTGTGATTGACACGCTCAAATTGCCGGATATCGATATCGATTTGGCGCAAATCGATTGGCAATATGTACAACTGGACCCATTTGCAGCATTCAAGCATTATGTCTATCCACAATTTAAAAATGTACTTGAGCGGCACTTAAAAAAGGTAAAACAAGAGAATACAACGCAAAGTCAGTATGCACTGAGTGAAGCGGTTAAGCGTCAAGGTATCGCGCATTTGAATCTTGAAGTGCAGCGCCTGCTGATTTACTTGTTGGCAGACAAACCGCCCACACACATAGCCAAAGCCACCTTAAAGCTTGAGCTAAAACGACTGATAACACAGGTATTCAAGGCGCAAAATAACGCGTTGGCAGTTTTGCAACATCATCCGAGTTGGCCAAAATTTCGCGACCAGCTGGTCACCTTGTTTAGACACGACCCTGCTGTATTGTTTGCACTATTAGCACCGCTTTATCAAGTTGATACGCATGCGCGGCTAAATACATTGCTTACCAAATTATCGCCCAAGCAGTTGTCGCGCTACATTGCTTGGCTGGAGCAGACTTTAGAGAGTCAGAATGGTCAGCTTGCTAGCGTGCAACAACAGCGCACCTTGTTGCTGAGCGTGCATGAGCAGTTTGTAGCGACAAATCATTTTGATGAGCGATTACTCCAACAGACCTGTTTGGCGTTGCGCTTTCCCAAGCATCGCCAAGCCATCGCGATGTGGTGTGCCGTGCAAAGTGGCAAATCTGAAACAGGCAGTGTGGCGCATTTAAAGCATATTGTGGTACACGCCGCAGCAAATACAGATCTCACCATAGAGTTAATTGATAGCGACGTACTTGCTTCACAGGCTAACAGGCCACCGTCGTTGCTAAATCAATCACGATTACCACCACAACAAAAGCTAAGCGCTAGTCAGGTGGTGAATCGGTGGGGGCAACATAGCAAAAGTGCCTTGCTGCGCGACACGCTCATCCAGCTACGTACCTTGTTACAACAGCTTGTTGACCCACATGCTTTGCGAGAACAAAAACTCCAAGCATGGTTTTCGCTACAAGCCATGAGGGCAAATCAGCCGTTGTTAACAACTGAACTTATTAAGCAATTGGCCTTGATCAGCAAAGAAGTGAGCAACACTTGGCAAGCGCAAGATGCACCGCAAGCCATTTTGCATAAGCTTGACCAGCTTGTAATCCGTTTGCGAGCACAAAAAACAGCGAAATCGAGCAATATTATTAGCCAATTTAGTCTGCTGAAAGTGCACTGGTTGCTGGCTCAATTGCCAGATGTGCCAGCGTCATTGCTCGTTGCGCCACACTTGTCTGAGCAGGGGAATGCAGGTATGGAGTATGCCGCTGCAAGTTGGCTGGATAAGATAGGTACTTGGTGTGCTGAACAGCAAAAAATATTGCACCAGAAGTCAGGCGCGGTGTTTGCAGATACGATAGCGCCACAGCGTTTTATCCCGGTGTTAAGCGAACTAAAAACTTGGTTGCTTGCACAACAAGCGTCACAACAGCTCAATTACCATCAAGAATTTGACATACTAACCAGCGCACAAGCCGTGCTAAAAAGTTTGCCTATCTTAGGTTATTCCAATTTTTGGTTACGTGTGAACAGCATCACCAGTGTGACCACCTTACATGAAGTGTTAGACAAGCTGCTGAATTATTGTCAGTCATACTCAAGCAAAGCGCCAATTAATACTAAAGAAATTCAACCAATCAAAGCCGTGGAGCGTGATTTAGAGTACTCGCTTAGCCAACAAATTGAGTTTGCATACCAGCAACTGGACTCAAATTTGCGGGTAATGGAGCAGCAATTTGAGCGTCAGCAATCTTTGCCACATCAAGCGCTAACACAGGTGTGGCAGTGTGCACTGCGTGTAAAACAAATTGCCAAACTCGCTTACACCTTGCAGTTGCGTTACCAAGGGGCAATAGGTCGCTTGTATGCTTTTATTGCAGCACAAAAAGTCTGGTTTATTCATGAACTAAGCCAATTGCCAAGTAACAAATCAGATTTGGGTAAACAAGGGGACATACTGGTTCACTCGTTAGCTGCGCATATTAAAACACTGCAAAGCATGAGCCAAGCAATGGTGCAAGCTGTGCCTCAGATCGCCCGCTCTTATTCGAGTCCCGATGCTTGGTTGCAGCCCTTGGTAAATGGTTTGAGTGAACAAATTGATGAAGAGAAGCTGGCAGTATTTATCTCTTTGGTTTCGCCCATACCGCCTTTGAAAAGTGAGCAGGAAAACGCACAGCAGCCAGTATCGAGTATGATTGCCCCAAGTGCATTACCGGCAGAATTACAGGCGCTATATGCGAAGCAGTCCACGCAAGTTAATAACAACGCGCAGCCATATGAAGACGGCTTTAAGCATGAATTTGTGGAGCCGCCTGTAGAAAAAGATGCCAGTGCAACCCAATCAAGCGACAAGCAAAGCCAAGCAACCACACAAAGCCAAGTTCACCAAAAACATACCTTTGCTTTTGAAAACAAGGGTATGAAGTTAAGTGAACACTTGCTCACTAAACAGCAACGCGCTGAACGCGCTAAAGACCAACAGCAGGCATCTTATGCTGCGCTAAGCGGTCAACGCCCAGATGAGGTTGTACGCGAAGTACAAATAAGCGAGCAGCATCATGATGAGCAAGCGCAAAGAGAAAATGAAGTGACTGCAGTTGCTCAGCCTCAACGTCAAGATGCATTAGATGCAACAGGGCAAGCGGTACCAGAGCTTAGTCACTCAGAACAAGCTGTATCGACAGAGCAAAGCAACGAGCAAGACCAGTACAGTATGCATACTGCGTTAGCTGAACAACAAGCCGCAGCTGTGTCACTCACGCATGCCGTAAAAGCTGAAGCCGGTGCACAGCAGCCCGCGGTGAGCGTTGATATTGACTTAGCACCAGCTCGATTGGTACGCGCTTTAAAACAGGCACAATCTGTTCAACAAGCACAGCAGCTACTAACGGGCGTTGAAAAGCGTATCGCATCGCTACATTCGCCCAATATCACAGACAATGAAAAAGCGCAGTTACAAAGCGCCGTCACGCAAAGTCGACATAAGCTGCGCACATTGCACAAAGCAACAGCAAGCAAAACCGAACAAGGTTTAGTGACTAAAGCCATGCAGCAAGTGAAAGCACAAATTGAGCAACTACAACAAGTTGGAGAGGCTGTGATGAGCCCCATCACCTTTGATGTGGGCTTAGTTATCGTGTGGCCATTTTTACCGACCTTGTTCTCGAAGCTTTCGCTATTACATGACAGTGACCACGAACAAGCGGGCAAGTTTGTTGACGAACAAGCGCTTATGCAGGCACATGCGCTGTTGTGTTACATCGCCAATGTTGACCCTTTAATTGAAGTTAGCCACACCGCCAATGCGTTACTTGGTTTGCCTCTGGATACTGAAATTGATGAAGTCATTCAGCTTGATGATGACAGTAAAGCAGCGGCCGATTACATGTTGCACGCTTTAATAAGCCGCTGGGAAATACTCAAAGGGATGCCTGTTGCTGAGTTTATACGCCTATTTATCATGCGTGAAGGGCAGGTGGAACAAACTGATACGGGTTATCACATTAGCGCAGAAACCATGCCGCAAGACGTACTCATGGCAAAACTCCCTTGGGGTTTGGGCATGGTGCAACTGCCTTGGTTGGAGCAAACACTCCTGCACATCGAATGGAAATACGGATTTTAACCGCAAGCTATTTTACAGAGGATTATTATGCATACCTATAATGAAGCGAATACTCATGAGCTGATCCTTGAGCATCAGCATCGGGCGCAACTTTATACCGATGCGAAAGCCAACGCCGATACGGTGGTGACGCACAATGAATACTATCGAAAACGCTATCTTGATGAGCTGTTTTCCCATAGCGTACTGACACAGCTCAATGATGTAAAAACCGAGCTTGCCAACCACGGTTATGGCAGCGAAATCGCTATAAAAAGGGAGCAAATTGAAGACAGTGGTGTGGTGGTCGATGTTATTTACGAAGTCGCCTTTAAGTTTAGTGGCGACTTACAAAGTGATACGCCACTCGTGTCTGATGACAGCCAAATGGTATTTTTCACTCAAGCAGGCAGTCATTATATCGCTTGTCGTTATAAAACAACTCAGCTCACCAGTCAGGTGCAGGTACTGTATTTTGATGATGAAGGGTATAGCCATTTTCGAGCGCATGGCAGTAGCAGAACGCAGTGGCATGAGCACACCAGCAGCGGGTCGGAGCTGGCATCCATTATTAGCGATTTTGTGTCACTGATTTTCATTCAAAAAAGAGGTAACTTAAGCCGAATTTAACGTCACGTTTTTGCCAGTAGCTCGTCATCTAAAAAAGCCAAAAATGGGGTTTAAGATGGCAAGTTACACACAAGCGTTTGAAAAAGTGATGGTATTTAGCCATCAACAAGGTGATGTTTATACCGTTGAGGTAGAGCAGTTAACCTGTTGGCAAACCATGAAAAACGCTGGTTTTTCTCAAAGCGAACTTTACCAATTATTTAAAAAGCAATATTGCGAGGAGATCTGGATACAGCTTCGAGGTGATGAGCTGGAACACCAAAATGTGGCTAATTTTTTGTTTAAAGCGTCGGTTAAAGGTTATATCGACATCCTACTGAATGATTTACAGCAACACTTTGCTTTGCCGAACAGTGGCCAGATTTGCGATCAAACCTTAGCTACTATCAATCAACTCGACGTTGCGGCCTTAACGACTTGGTTGGGGCTGACCATTATGTATCTAGAAAACTCGTTGAACCAAACTGAGCAGGCAGAAAACTGTGACGCAACGTCATGCCCTCAGCCTGCGTGGGTTCATTAAGCCTTCTTCCTTACCTCTCTCCTTTTTTCCTGTTTTGTTTCATGCATGCAGCGACTGACCTATGGGAGGCGTTTGCCTCCTCCTTCCCCCTCAATTTTTGCTATCAATGGAGTATTTTTGATGAAAAAAAATGTTGATAAACCCACCGAGCCAAAGCCTCAAAAGCACCGTAAAAAACCACCTCGTTGCGAGCATAAGCCCATCGTCATGCCACAAGATATTGTCATGGTATTGGTCGGTAAATGGGCAATGCCAACGACAGTGATTTTGGTGTTAGTGACCTGTTTGTCGGGATATTACCTTGAAGTTGAAGCTTTTACGGCAGTAGTAGGTATGATTTCTCCGGTGATTATGGCGCTGATCATGGTGATCAAAGAGGCGTCGGTTCCTAAAGAAGAAGATGCCACAATCAAGGAAAGAGAAGGTGAACGCAGCGAACGTATTGAGCAATATCATATTGAAAAGGATATTAAAATGGCACAGTTCGCGTTTGATGAAAATCGACATAATCAGGAGCTTCAAGAAAAAGCGCGTCAGTTTGATCAGTCCCAAGCGGCCACACGCGAGTTTTTTCATATTACAAAGGAAATGAATTCCCAGCTTGCCGATATGATGAAAAAAGAAACGGAGCTCAGTATTGGCGATACCCATATTAAAGTTGCAGATGGCAACACCAAGTTGTGCAGTGCGAAAAAAAGCAAGGTAGCGAGCAATGAGTAAACAATGCTATGACGGCAAAACAAGAAAATCGGTCACCCATGGGTGACCGATTTTTTTTTGCGCTCAAACTAGAGCGTTATGTATGTAGAAGGTTTTGAACAAATTACTTAACCTCAACGGAGGTTACTTATACTGTGCATCCAGTGTTAAACCTGCGAATGAACGGTATGAGTACACGCTCAGGTGCCATTTACCAGCGGCTGGCGTTGTAAAAGTACAAGTTTCAGCGTTACCATCTTTCCAAGAACGACAATCGAAGCTTGAAGACGTAGGCTGGCTGCCTTGTTTTACATATAAATCAGCATCGCCAGAACCACCTGAAGTTGTTACTGTGAAGCTATTCATACCAGCAGGTACATCAATTGTGTAATGTAGCCATTGACCCGTTGACGCTGATAGGTTCGTTTCTGTACCACCACCTGGTTGAGGCTCAGTTGGGTTAGTACCCCCTGTGATGTCGGCTTGTAGGTTAACTTGTGCGTAAGCAGAGTAACCATCTAGCATAATCCAGTATTTACCAGCAGTTGGGTTATCGATCGTACAAGTTTCGTTGTTACCGCCTTCCCAAGGACGACAGTCCCAGCTATTTGTTGTTGGTTTAGCACCGGCTTTAACATACATATCTGCATCACCAGAACCACCGCTCATAGCAACTGTTAGCTTGCTTGCGCCCGCTGGCACATCAATGAAGTAGTAAGTTTGGCTACCTTTCGCCGCTGCTAGACCTGTTTTTGCGACGCCATCAAGTAGTTCACCGTCAACAGGGTCAATCACATCACCTTTAGCTTTTGCAACAGCTGCTGCCGCATCAACAATACCAGTACCACAGCTTGTACACGTTGCTGGGAAGCTACGTGTCGTTGTTTTTAAAATGTCTTCAATTTCGTCAGGCGTAGCTGAAGGTTTAGCTTGCTTGATAAGCGCAGCAACACCCGCTACGTGTGGTGCAGCCATCGATGTACCTTGAGAGTAGTGATAGCTATCTGAAACAGGGCCTGTGCTACCTGAGTTATGTGTAGACAGTACGCCTTCTGAGTCATTTGCGAAGCTCTGTGCGCCACCTGGAGCTGCCACATCGATTGAAGAACCGTAGTTTGAGTAGTAAGCACGGCCACCACTGCGGTTTACCGATGCTACGTTCACTACGCCACTACAGTTACCTGGGTTGTAGTTGTTGGCATTGTCGTTGTCGTTACCTGATGCAATAACAACTACAGCACCGTTTGCACGAGCTTGGTTAATGGCATTTTGAGTTGTTGCACTACATGCACCACCGCCACCTAAACTCATGTTGATAACATCGGCTGGGTTCGCGTTTGCAGGTACACCTGATACAGAGCCACCTGAAGCCCAAATGATACCGTCAGCAATGTCTGATGTTAAACCACCACACTTACCTAGTACACGTACAGGTACCACTTTTGCGTCGTAAGCTACGCCGGCAACACCTTCACCGTTGTTAGTGACTGCCGCAACAGTACCTGCAACGTGCGTTCCGTGCCAGCTTGAATCAATATCTTGGCTTGGAGAAGGATTACCAAAGCTGTCTGTACCACATTCGCCACGCGTTACAGCATCACCCGGATCGCGCGCATCGTTATCACGCAGACCGCCATCATTAGCCACGTCTAGGTTAGAGATCATGTCGTAACCCGGTAAGATGTTCGCGTTTAAGTCGACGTGTGGACGATAACCTGTATCAAGCACTGCCACAGTCACCCCTGCACCCGTTGCGCTATCCCAAGCGGTTGGCAGGTTTAGACCACCATTCGCTTCATAATAGTGCCACTGATCTGAGTAGCGAGGGTCGTTTGGTACAGCAAATGGCTTAAGCATTTGGTCAACTTCGATGTACTCAACGTTACCTGAGGCCGCAATTTCTTGCATGAATGAGTTAGCTTCAGCGGCTGATAGTTTTCTATCAACACGCATTACATGGTGATTGCTAAGCGCCATAGGACGAACATATTGCGCTTTTACGTTTGATTTTTTGCTCGCAAAGCCTTGCACGAAGCTTTGCGCACGTTTGTTCATTGTTGCTGTAGAAACGTCAGCACCTGCAGTCATCATCATGTGGTCATTGCTTTTATACTTGATGATGAACTGAGTGCCCACTTTGCTTTGGTTTTGTAATTTGACAGCCGTTTGCGCGTAGTTGATGTTTTGCGCTGAAAGCGCCGGGTTTGCCATTGCACTATTTGCCGTGAACAGAGCGGTCATTGCTAAAGACAATGCACCTAATTTGAACTGATTTGTTGTTGTCATAATATCCCCTGACATGTTGTTGTGTGTATCGTCAAACTTACACTTGCTGCAAGAAAGACGTTACAGAACGTAAAGTTATGGTTAATTTTTTAAAAGAACCATTTTGTTATTAACACAAATCATTCTGTTATAAGTGGACGGCTATATGACAGAAATATTACACTAAGTGTTTGTTTTATAGGTAATTGTATGTTTTTAGATACAAGGTGGATTTTGCTTGATGTTATGTAAATAAATGTAAATGTAAGCGGTTTTTTATCAATTTGGTAAAAATATGTTCAATCGATCAGCAAGTATTCGATATTTTATCTTTCTAGTTAAAAGTGGTTGTGTATGAGAATGGATAATCCAGATTACGAACCTGATGAAAAACTAGGTATAATGCGCGCTTGGCTTCTATTTGTTGGGTAAAACATGTCACAATTTGATGTTGTAATTATTGGTGCAGGTGCCGCAGGGTTAATGTGTGCAGCGCAAGCTGGGTACCGAGGACGCTCGGTAGCGGTGCTTGATATGGGTAAAAAGCCGGGGCGTAAAATTTTGATAAGTGGCGGTGGCCGCTGCAATTTTACCAATGAAGGCGCCTCACCCAGTAATTACTTATGCGGTAATCCACACTTTGTTAAATCTTGTTTAAGTCGCTATACCCAACATGATTTTATTGAATTGGTAGACCGCCATGGCTTGGCTTATCACCATAAAACGTTAGGTCAGCTTTTTTGCGACAACAGCGCACAAGATATTGTTGATATACTGACAACAGAATGTGAATGGGCCGGTGTACAGCTATTTTTACGTAACGAAGTGTTGAGCGTGCAAGCCAAAGAGCAAGGTGGTTATATGATCACCACCAATGAACAAGTTTTTGAGTGTGAATCTTTAGTGGTTGCCTCGGGTGGACTCACCATGCCCAAACTCGGTGCAACGCCCATTGGTTATCAAATCGCCGAACAATTTGGACTTAAAGTGTTACCGACAATGGCCGCGTTAGTGCCGTTCACTTTACATGATCACGACAAGGTGCGTTTTGAAGGGTTATCGGGGGTGAGTATTCCTTGTGAAGTAAGTAGCGAATGCGGTACCCAATTTAAAGAAAATATTTTGTTTACACATCGTGGTCTTTCTGGCCCTGCAATATTGCAAATATCGTCATTTTGGCGAGCGGGGCAGGCGGTGACCATTAATCTACTACCCGGACTTAACCTGAGCGAGACAATCCACCAATGGCGCGCTGAAAGCGCCAGTAAATCATTGAAAAACGCCCTAGGCGCAATTTTACCTAAACGCTTTGTGGATGTGCTCATCAGCGAGAAAGCCATACCTGACAAAGCCCTCAACCAACTAACCCACGGTGAAATAGACGCCATTGCCAACTACCTCCACAACTGGCAAATCAAACCCAACGGCACCGAAGGCTACCGCACCGCCGAGGTGACACTCGGCGGCGTAGACACCGATGAGCTCAGCTCAAAAACCTTCGAAGCCAAAAAACAACAAGGCTTGTACTTTATCGGCGAAGTGACTGATGTAACGGGTTGGCTGGGCGGCTACAACTTCCAATATGCATGGAGCTGCGGATTTGCCGCGGGACAGGCGGTTTAGGGGGTAGGTAAAACCCGTGAATAAGATCCTGACCTTCGTCAGGATGATGGGGCATGGTGGTTAGGATGACAACATAGTGCAGAAGGCTAGAGCCTTTTAGCTAACTCTTTTCCCGCTTCACTCAACACATACCGTTGCAAACTGCTGGTGGGTTTATCTGGCAACGTCATTGCAATCAAGCCCAACTCAAGCGCAGGTTTGATATAACGCGCTTGAAACGACTTTCTATCCTTTAACTCAAGCGCTTTTTGTAAAGAGGTTCTATCAATTGGCGCAGATTGCCCAACCAATACGAGTAATAGTTTTTCGACTTGGGGGGTAACTTGTGGGGTGACTTGGGGGGTATTCTGGCCCCCATGATCTTGTAGAGTTTCTAAAATCACCTGCATCATAAACTCAATAAATGGTGCTGAGTTAGTGGCAACAACGGTTAACTGAAATCAGTCAATAACTCCAATCTTCGTAAGCTAGCGGTAGACTATTCAATAGATCTCTTCGCTCACGCCAATTAGGCATATGTTTGTCCATAATGGAGCGAAATTTTTCGTTGTGGTGACGTTCATGCAGGTGAACTAGTTCATGCACTAAAATGTATTCCAAACATTCAGGAGGCTTTTTGGCTAGCTCAAGGTTTAGCCAAAGTCGTTTAGCTTGAATATTGCAGCTTCCCCATTTGGTTTTCATTTTTTTTATATGTACAGAATCAGCCACCACGCCAAGTTTCTTTTGCCATAAAGGTAACAGTCTATCTAAGGTGCTTTTTATTTCATCTCGATAAAACCGCTCCAGTAATTTGAGCTTATTTTCGCTGCTGGTTGAGTCACTTACTGATAGAGCTAGTCGACCATTTGCTTTTATCATAACTGCATACTTAGCTTTGGCTTTTTCAATTGAAAGTCGATACTTTTTGCCCCATAAGTAGTGACATTCACCGCTCATCATTTCGCGCTCAGATTGTCTAGGCTGCCGGGCAAAGTTATGCTGTTGTTCTTTTATCCAACCTAGTTTGTTAATAATGGCAAGGCGAATCGTCAGTTCGCTGGTTTTTAGTGGCACAGACAAGCGTACTTTACCGTTTGGCGGTAACACATTTAGGTGAATATTTTTTATGTCTTTGCGGTTTACTTCCACATCAAGTTCACCAACTCGTTTTATTTCAACAGTGCTGTCTTCCACTAATGGTATTCCGCTTGTTTTTTTATTAGGCTCATGACTTCTTCCATATCCAAGTTGTATTCTTGGGTTTTTTGAAAAATGGCATTTTTAATTTCACGCTCTTTAAAAAAGTCACCGTTCCAATCAGCTTTTTTGGTTTCGTGGATGACTTTATCAATTTTTTCGACCAGCTCTTCATCATTGCCAAAGTTATCAAACAGTGAACGTTTTGCTGGCGTATTTATGTTATCAGGGTAATTACAGCTTGCACTTGTACCTTGTTTTACTTTTCTCGCCAGCGCTTTCATCTCTTCAAGGTATTGTTGATAACTGATTGCACCCGCTTTACGTAGTTTGATCAGCTCTCCAAGCAGCACGCTCATTTTGCCAAAATATTTAGGGTTTACAGGGTTTTCATCAACAATGATTTTACTCACGTTATTTTCAATGGCTTCGGCCATAGCATCTTGGTTCTCGCGCAAGCTTTTTGGTAATTCACTAAAGTCGTCGCCATTGATCACCAAATCAATCAGGCTTAAATCTTCAAAGTCCATCAACAACTCAGTTTCATCAGCGCGAATGTACATGTCTAATAAATGGCGCATGGCGGGCTCTAAACTTTTCATATCTAAGTTGTCTGCGCTACCCACTTTGACCACTTGTTTGATTTTTTCGTAGTAGGCGACTGATTGCTTGATATTTTCGGCCTGTTGCCAATTGTAACCTGCTTGTTCCATTTCATTGGCAATATCGGCGTAGGCGCGATTTAGCTTTGCTACCAATTTATAAAGCGTTAATCTCAGCGCTTCTTTTTCACTGCGCATTTCTTCATTAACTGGCTCTATGCCAGACTCACCTTTAAAATAATGTAGGTAGTCTTGCTCGCCTTTGGGGGCTTTAACAGGCTCGCAAAGCAGCTTCACGGCTTCTAGAGTGTTATCGAGGTTGTCTTTGGCTTCTTTTAATCGGTCTTTTAACAGTCCTTCTACATCGCTTTTATCGTAGCCATCGAGTGCCTCTGCGGTGTAGTCTTTAATGGCTTTATTTAGTGATTTGAATAAATCTTTATAATCAACAATGTAGCCATACTCTTTTTCCTCACCATCTAAGCGGTTTACGCGGCAAATAGCTTGAAACAGCGTATGATCCGTCATTTTTTTATCAATATATAAGTAAGTGGCAGAAGGCGCATCAAACCCAGTCAGTAACTTGTCGACAACAATTAGCAAACGCATTCGCCCAGGTTCCTCTACAAAGCGCTCTTTGACGTCTTGCTCAAACTTGGCGACTTTTTTACACGCTTCTTCTTCACTTAGTTCAAAGTGTTCGGCAAGCATTTTTCGGTAAACCTCGTATTTAAAGAGCTTTTCAGTTTCGCCTTCACCCGAATCTTCGCCTTTTATCGAACTTATAGAAGGTTTATAACTGGTGACAATTGCGCATTTCCCCTTAAGTTCCGTCTTATTAAATAGGTCGAATACAACGCACGCCTGATGCACGCTGGCGCACACCAACATGGCATTGCCTCGACCACTAGAAAGCGCGTGCTTGGTTTCCATATCCATTAAAATATCGTCAACAATTTGCTCTAGGCGCGATTTGCTTGAGAGCACTTTTTGCATGGTGCCCCACTTTTGCTTTAGCTGCACTTTGGCTAAGTTTGAAAGCCCTCTGGTTTTAGCTTCAAACCACTGATCTACGCGTTTTTCAGAAGTTAAATATTGATCTATATCGCGAGCTTCATAACGTAGGTCGAGCACCACGCCATCACGTACTGCTTCGTCAAATTTATAGGTGTGAATGTAGGGGCCAAACACTTCCAGTGACTTTTTCTTGTCCTCGCTCATTAACGGCGTACCTGTAAAACCAATAAACATGGCATCATGGCCTTTGCCGTTATTCAAAATGGTTTTCATGGCTTTATGTAGCTTGCCCGACTGGGTTCTATGACACTCATCAACAAAGACAAATAAATTACCTTTGATGGCAAAGTCGGTGGGTAACTCTTTTTTTAGTTGTGCAATAAATTCATCGGTGGCTTGATCTTGATCTTGCTCGCTCGGGGCTTCGCCATTTTTGCCAAACTTATGTACTAAAGAGCACATGAGCCATGTATCATTTTCGTTTAAGGTGCCTATTAAGTCTTCGCCACTTTTTGTGCGGTAAATGGTTTCATCTACACCGGTGAATACTTTTTCTATTTGCTCGTCTAACTCTGTGCGGTCGGTCACCACCAACACGCGGGCATCATTAACATTCTCACGTATCCACTTTGCTAGCCACACCATGGTTAGGCTTTTACCCGAGCCTTGGGTGTGCCAAATAATTCCCCCTTGACGGGTTTGTACATTTTTTTGTGCCTCTACCACACCATAAAACTGGTTGTGGCGGCAGGTTTTTTTTATGCCTGAATCAAACACAATAAAGTCATGAATAAGCTGTAAAAAACGTTTCTTGTCGCACAGTTGCGCAATATGGGTATCAAGTGGGGTCGTGGGAGTAACGCCTTTAGCGGGTAGGCTATTTGTATCGACTTTTTCTTTCCACTCTAGGTAGTACTTCTCAGTGGTTTCGGTGGTGCCGTAGCGAATGCCTTGGCTGTCGTTACCTGCCATCACCAGTTGTATGGTGGTAAAAAAATCACGAATAAAGGTTTTTTTCTGGTTATCAATATTTTGCCTAATACCTTCACTCACCGACACGGTAGAGCGCTTAAGCTCGATCACGGCCAGTGCAATACCATTCACATAAATAACTAGGTCGGGGCGCTTATCAAATTCGCCTTTTACCGTCACCTCTTGTGCAATGGCAAAGTCGTTTTTTTCAGGGTGTTGCCAGTCAATTAGCCAAATTGTTTGGTCGTGCTCGCCCGGGGCTTCTTTTTCTTTTACCCCGTAGCGCAGCAGGTCGTATACCTTTTTGTTGGCGTCAAATAACTTTTTGCCTTCGCCAAGGGCGGTTGCCTCTTTTAAGCTGCGTAACGCGCGTTTAATTAACGGTGTTGACACATTACGGCTTTTTAACCAAGCGGTTAATAAGCCCGTTTCAATATTGCTGTTGTCTTTGCGGGTTTGCCAGTTGCCGAGGTAGTTATAGCCTAATTGCTTATCAAAAAACTGTACCAGACGCTCTTGGGTTGTTCTTTCTAATTGGCCAATGTTATTCATCATGTATCCTTGATTTGTTCAGCCAACATCTACCGCATAACCTTGTTAAAAGCTGTGGCTGTTTATTTGTTATTCTTGTTTGTTTTGTCACGTATGAGGTAACATAGTTTGTTCAAAGCGCGCTTTAAACATTAATGCAATGCCTTTACCCATGACTCCAACTGTGTTGACGATATTGACGAAGACGTCAACTTTGGCTTCAAACAAGTTACCTTGTGTAAGTTATCATTAAAAGTACCCCCTTAGACATACAGCCACGGCCAGCTACATACGAGGTTGTGTTAAGTGCTGCTGTAATTGCTGTTCAATCGCTTGATTGTAACAAACCAAACCTAATAATGTTGACGTTGAGCTGCACTCTTTCATCTGCATAGTTTGTGGGGATAAGGTGGCACTGTCGTTAAAGCTCATGATTACGCCTTGTTGGTTTTATCAAAAGGCAAGCGTGTGCGCCCTGTGAGTAGCGCTTGCATCATGCCTTGTTTGATTTGACGGGTTTTCGCCAAGCGCTGTTCAAGGGTTTGAATCTCGTTATCCATATCCGAGAGGATAGTGGCGATAGCGGTTTGTTCTTCTTTTGAGTCTGGGCATGGAATCTTATAGTTTTGAAGCGCTGAAAATGGAACTCTTCGGTGACCTGCGCTTCCTACCATTTCACTTTCTAATTCTTGTCTAAATATCTCTCTAGTTGTCCAAAAGTATATAAAGTCTGAATCAGCATTTAACTTTGCTCTTAACACATGAAATTCAGTACTACCGAAGCCATGTTCCGTATCTAATTGTTTGGTATGGCAACCTTTTCCATTCTCAAAACAAGGAGTAATTTTGGCAACTAAAACATCATCACGTTCAAAATATGTAAAGCCAGACTTAACTTTATTAATATTGACGGGCGTCTGCTTGACCAACCGAGCATTTTCACTAACGTCTTGCATACCAACAAAGGTAGTCGTCATATTAGCTTTTATTGATTTTCGTGATATAGATTGCTCAAAAAGTTCACCAAAATTAACAACATCCCAATCCTCAGGAATTTCGCCTAGTTCGCTGGGTTTTGTTCCTTTTTGCTGGCCCTGCTTTTCGCCTTCGGTGTAAGTGGCGAATTGTGGTAAACGGGTTTTGCCTGTTAGCAGTTGCTGCATGGTGGCGGTTTTAATCGCTTGTTTTTTCGCGATCAGCTTTTCCAATTCCTTTAATAGAGCATCAACATCGGATAAAGCATTGGCAATGGCGGTTTGTTCTTCTTTTGGAGGTAAAGGAAGTTTTATCAACCTCATTTTATTCATTCCAAAAGCTGCCTGAGATGTAGAATGTAGCTCCGCTTTAAGTGTTTGTTGAAAAAGTTCTGAATAGAAAAACTCCATCAGATAGACTGGTTCAACTTTCTTAGGTTGCAATAAAATAACATTAGCACTGAGCGCAAATCTGAAAGGAACTTGAGGTACAAACTTTGGCACACCAATAGTTCCAATTTTCCCGAAGACAATATCACCTTTCTTTACTTGGAAGCTTCTTTCTTGTTTGTCCACTGCCTTAGATATAATTTTTCTACTACTGGCCCAATCAACTTCTTTACTGTTAACGAAGTCACTAATGCCAATGTATGGCTCCCCATTTGATGATTCAGCTGGAGTTCTATGATCCGGTTGTGGGTCAATAATAGCGGCTAGCTCTTCAATAGTGGAAACGTCCCAATCTTCAGGAATAATTCCCACTTCAGTCTGTTTGAAACCGTCAGGAACTACTTGCTCAATTATGCTCATAGCGACCACTCCAAGCCCATTGCTTTTAAGTGACCTGCGACTTTATCGCTTAGGCTATCAACCGATTTAGAAAGAGTTGACAGTGGCGTGCTGCCAAATTCTTCCAGCGGTTTAATTCGATTTTTTATTAGTTTACTCATCCCCTGACTCCTTATGTTGC
Organism: Pseudoalteromonas sp. ABE4_541; assembly: GCF_056312285.1. Taxonomy (NCBI): domain Bacteria; kingdom Pseudomonadati; phylum Pseudomonadota; class Gammaproteobacteria; order Alteromonadales; family Pseudoalteromonadaceae; genus Pseudoalteromonas; species Pseudoalteromonas sp. ABE4_541. The sequence goes on along the minus strand of NZ_JBSVEM010000007.1, from coordinate 166,725 downwards.
AGTTGTGCTTGTACTTGTGCGCGTTCACGCTCTAATTCGCGTTTTAGCTCTTCCTCGGTAGGGAGATAGGGGAGGTATTTAGCGGCAAAGAGTTGTTTTTGGTCGGCCAGCACGGAGTATTTCACCACGGCTTCGCTTTTTTCACTGCACAGTACCAGGCCAATGGTGGGGTTGTCATCGCTGCCTTTACGCTGCTCATCGTACAGGCGCACATAGGTGTCCATTTGGCCTATATCTTGATGCTTCAGTTTGCCTAGTTTTAAATCAACCAGCAAAAAGCACTTTAACTTAAAGTTGTAAAACACCAGATCAATATAAAAGTCTTCATCATCAAAACGAATGCGTTGTTGGCGCTCTACAAAGGCAAACCCTTTGCCCAGCTCAAGTAAAAATTGTTGCAAGTTGCTGATTATGGCTTGCTCTAACTCGCTTTCTAGATAGTTGTGATTTTGCAGGTTTAAAAAATCAAGAATGTAGGGGTCGCGTAGATAATCTTTGGCGTTTTGTGCCAAAGGTTGCGTGTTAAGCTCGGCCTCTTGTTGGAGCGGTTGTTTGTCTTTACTAGCCAGTAAACGTTCATAATATAAAGTACTAATTTGTCTGTCTAAGGCGCGTACACTCCAGTTTTGACTGATTGCTTCTTGCATATACCAGCTACGCGCGGCAGGGTTATCTAACTTACTGAGGCGATTATAGTGTGACCAACTTAATTCGAGAGACAGCGTCTCTCGATTTTGAAAGGCTTGATAAAAACTGCGCATATTACGTAGGTTAGTGACATCAAACCCTTTACCCAAGCGCTGGGTAAGTAGCAAGGAGAGTTGTTGCAATTGCTGTTTACCGTAGGCGGCTCGACTTTCACCCAATTGTTCTTGCTCCACAATTAAGCGACCGATATGCCAATAGCTTAATACCATGGCACTGTTGACCGCTTGGCGCACTTGCGAGCGTGCATTTTCTATTTGTGTGGCAATGTCATCGGCAAGGCGAACTAGGTGTGTAGGGGCTTTGTTCATAACGGCCACTCCAAGCCCATCGCTTTTAAATGTTCTGCTACTTTATCACCCAGTGCGTCAACCGATTTTGCGAGTGCTGGCAGTGAGGTGCTGTAGCGCTCTTCCAATTGTTTCACTCGATTTGCCATTTTCTGAGTAACGCGCTCAATTTCAGCCACGATATAGACTTGTAAGGTGGCGAGCCATTTGTCATCCACAATTAGAGTTTTGACTTCGTCAATACTGAGTTTTGGATATTGATTAAATACTGCTAAATCGAGTGCTTCTTGCGCTTCTTTAAGCGCTTTTTTGGCCGTTGCTTCGCTATTAAACAGTTTGGTGGCTTGCTTTAGGGCTTCAACCTCGTTCGGATCAGTTGCTAACTTCGTTCTTGCGGCAATACTGGCTTTGGTTATTTTGTCTTTATCGTTTAGCGCTTCGACTAATAAGCCATCCTCACCACCATGTTCCTCAAGGTAGCTTTCAAGCGCTTGGGTGGCTTCATCTTGCTTGGCTTGTAAGGCATCTATCTGAGCTTGTTTGTCAGCAAAATAACGAGTAACGATTAAGCTTGGTGGAATAAGCTCGGCTTGGTACTTTTTTTTGTTGATGATTAAGTCGGGTGTTTCTTTAAGTTTTTCACCTTTTTTAGCCACTAACTCACGCAAAGTATTTCCGGCTTGCCAATTGTCCTGCACTAATACATACACGTCGTCTTGCATTGTATCGGCCCAGTAATCCATGAGGATCTGGTAAATATCATATTTACTTAATAGGTCGCTATTGGCATAAGCGTTCAATAAGTTCTCTGAAATGTTAAAGATAAAGTTTTTTGGGTTATCGCCTACTTTTATCTCTTGGAGCTGGGCCTGTGAGATCCAGTTTTTAAATGGTAAAAGGCTACGTGCGGCAAAGCTTTTAAATTCTTGATGGGCAAGTATGGTGCTTTTAACTTGGTTGGCTTCAACCAGCGCGAGGCTGTACCCCGCTCTTGCAGGTTTAAACAAAGTAGCGCGAATGCTGGGTAATACCTGCCAGTAGTTATCTAGCGCGTCAATATCGCTATCTGGAATTCCCCCTTGCAAATGAGCACTTAAATCGTGCAAATCTTCAGGTTCAGATGAATCGATGTATCTTGGAATATTGAGGTTGTATTCGTTGCGGGCAATTTCGTCAAAGGGCACTAGACGGCTGTAGTGCTCAAGCTGTAACTCTTTGTTAAATACATCGACAATTTTATGAATATCTTGGCTGCGTAGGCGGTTTTTATTGCCATCTTTAATAAAGCCTTTACTGGCATCAATCATAAAAATAGGGCGGCCAGTCATAGAGGGGAGAGCATCATCTTTTTCATTAAAATGTGCAATGGCTTTATGTGCATGCTTTTTGTCGAGCACGATAATACAAGCGGGAATACCTGTGCCGTAAAACAAGTTAGCAGGCAAGCCGATAATCCCTTTGATATAACCTTGTTTTATGAGGTTTTGGCGAATGGTTGCCTCGGCATTACCTCTAAATAAAACGCCATGGGGTAAGATCACCGCCCCAGTACCAGTACTTTTTAAACTTTTGATAATGTGTAATAAAAAGGTGTAGTCGCCGTTTTTATCAGGTGGTGTGCCCCATTCAAAGCGTTTAAAGCGGTCAGCTTTAGCATTTAAACCACTGGTCCAGTTTTTATTCGAAAACGGTGGGTTTGCTACCGCATAATCAAAGGTTTTTAGGTTGTTGCCATCGGTAAAGGCAGGACTGGATAAGGTATTGCCTTGTGCTATGGAGCCTACAGCCGATACTTGGCCGTGCAAAATCATGTTCATTTTCGCCAATGCCGATGTAGTCACATCCATTTCTTGACCATAAATAGACAAGCCACGCGGGGCTTCGTCGCTGGCTTTTAAAAGTAATGAACCTGAGCCGCACGTTGGGTCGTACACAGTGTGATTTTGTGGGGTTTGCTCATTAATGCCCACTACTTTAGCTAAGATTCTAGATACCTCAGAAGGGGTATAAAATTGACCCTTTGATTTGCCCGACTCAGTGGCAAAGTGGCGCATTAAATACTCGTAGGCATCGCCCAATAAATCATCGCCGCTCGCTTGGTTGGCTGATAAGTCCAAGCCTTGAAATATCCCCACTAACTTGGTTAAGCGGTCAACCATTTCTTTACCAGTACCCAGCTTGTCTTCGTCGTTAAAAAAGGCCACGTCAATAACGCCTCTTAGGGCATTTTCTTCGGCGAGCTTGGCAATAATTTTATCTATTTGCTCGCCAATATCTTTTTGACCTTTTAGGGCAACCATATCATCAAAACTCGCCCCTTGTGGGATCACAATCATGCCGTTAGGGTCGCCTTGATATTTGTCGCTTACATATTTAATAAAGAGCATGGTCAATACGTAGTCTTTGTACTGACTGGCATCCATACCGCCACGTAATTCGTCACAGCTTGCCCAAAGCGATGAATACAGTTCTGTTTTTTTAATTGCCATTTGTGTTCCTAGCCGTTTAGTCTGAGCAAAGCGACATATAAGTTATTGATATTAAAATCTTTAAATGGTGCGGCTGCACTCATTAAACATAGCTGCTTTTTAAGCATGTTTTGCTCGTATTTTTGGCGTTTTGTTTTTTAAAAACTTAACCTGCTAATTTAACTAAATTGTCTGATTTAGCAAGGAATAGCGTAGTAAGTTGTGGTGGTTGCTTAGAATTAGTACAGGACCAAGTAGCTTATAGTTGTATTAAAGTAATAGCGTTTACTGCTTATTCTATAAATCAACTTATGACGTGAGCATTGCTGCTGTGTTACGCTTTGTTTTTAAAGTTAATAAATTTTCCACCCCTAAGGTTTTGACCAGTTAATGAATGTGTTTTCTACCCCCATCACGCTGGAAGCGGTGAGTGTGCTGCAAGTGGTGTTTGCGTTTATGGCCGCGTTTGGTGCTGCGTTGGTGTTTCAAGTGGTTAAGTTTCGGCTGTTGGCGTTGTTTTTGGCGTTTCAAAGCGTGTTGTGCGTGCTGAATATTGGTGAGAATAATGGTTTGTTGGGAGAGGTGTTGATCACCCCCGCGTTTACCTTGCTGTTTGGGCCTTTGTTGTATTTGTTGGTGAGTGCGCTGACGGGGGAGGAGGCAAAGGTAACGGTGAAAACGGCCGCGCATTTTTTACCGGCGTTATTGGCGTTACCGTTTACCTCACAGGTGCAAACCGTGGTGGTGTTGGGGTCACTCAGTCAGCTGGTTTATATTTCGTTGTGTTTTCTCAAATTGAGTCAATACCATGCCTTGCTTAAAGCGGTCAGTTCGCAGGTTGATAGCTATTCGCTAAAGTGGCTTACATCGGCGCTTGGGGTGTTTTGTACGGCGTTGGTGCTGGATTTAGTGCGTATGAACACGCAGACCATCACGCCACTTTTGCTCAAAAAGGGGCTGTATTTTGCCAGTGAACTGGTGTTTTTTAGCCTGTCTTGTTATTTGATTTTTAAAGTGGTGCGCAGCCCCGAGGTGTTTGGTGATATTAAGCGTTACCAAGGTTTGCTGAGTGAGCCGCAAAATGAGAAGCAAGATGATGCTTTGGTACAGCGTATTTTTGATGAAATCGAACAGGTTGTTTGCCATGAAAAGCTTTATCAACAGCCCAAATTGACCATTGCCGAATTGGCCGAGCATACTGGGTTTAAGGTGCGAGATATCTCTTGGGCGGTGAATACCATCGCGCAACGTAACTTTAGTGATTACATTAATAGCCTGCGCGCAAGGGCGGTGAAAGAAGTAATAGAAACAACGCCGCACTCTACCAAACCTCTAATAAATATCGCTTTAGATCATGGGTTTAATTCAAAATCGACGTTTTTTAATAGTTTTAAAAAGGAGTTTGAAGTCACGCCAATGCAGTTTAAAAAGCAGTTAATTAGTCGCGGATCAGGATCTTAAACCGCATTTTGGGCTGGCTTTGTTATGCTGGCGGCAAGTAAATCGCGATGGCGGTATTAATCGCAAAGGAGACGTTGAATGTTGTATTTGAGTGGGCGCATGTTGTTAAGCGCGTTGTTGTTAGTGGGTGTGAGTTTCAATGCTGTGGCGCAAAATAAAGCCACCGAGATGGTAAACCAAGCCGACAATGTATACCTTGCCAGCCAAGTTAAAAAACCAACGGACTATCTGAGTAATAAACAACAAGCAATACAGTTTGCTAAGCAAGCTCAGTGGCAACAAGCCAAGCCTTTATTAGAAAAATTAACCAAGCAATATCAAAACGATGGTGCTACTTGGTATTTATTGGGGTTGGCGTATTTTAATCACAAGCAATGGTTTGATGCGGTGAGTGCGTTTGAGCAAGCGCTTTCGCTGGGCTACCGCTTAACAGGCATCCCTGACGGTGCCAGTACTCCAAACGATTTGATGGTTAAAATAGCCGAGGCATATGGCTTTGCAGGTGAACAAAGCAAAGCCATTGAATGGCTTAACAAAGCCCTTGCCGCGCGTTGGGATGATAAACCTAAACTGGCTGGGCGTGGTTTATTTAGTCGTGACACCATGGCCGCGTTTAAGAGCATGGAAAATAATGAGGCGTTTAAGCACGCTGCAGGTGTGATTGATACACAAAACATGAGCCGAGATGCAGGTTGGCGCGGCGATTTAGCCTATCTGTATGCTGAAATTCAGCGTCTGCATGTCAATCCGTTTCATTCTATCAGTCACGCTGAGTTTAAAGCGCAAGTGGATGCGTTAGATAAACGTATTCCACAACTGAGCGACCAGCAAATTGTGTTTGGCTTTATGCAGCTTATTGGCCTGCTTAATAACGGTCACAATATTTTAATTCCGGCTTGGGGCGCGCATGGCAACTTCGTCCAGTTACCTGTGCAGTTTTACTTATTTAACGACGGCTTGTACATCGTTGCAGCAAGTGATGAATATCAACACTTGATTGGCAGTAAAGTTGAGCGTTTTGGTGATGTGAGCGTGGCTAAAGCCATTGAGTTGGTAGGCACTATTAATGCGCGAGACAATCAAATGCAGCAAAGTTGGTTAGCGCCGTATTACTTGAGCTTAGTTCCTGTGTTGCAAGGTTTAGAGATTGTGTCGGCTGAGCAAGCGGTGACGCTGACTTTACGCAAACAGGGCGAGTTGTTTACGGTCGCACCAAAGGCACGTGCTATGCATTTTGGTGGATTCCCTAAGTTACCTAAGTTGCGCGCAAGCGAGTTACCGACTTATTTAAAACATAACGACAGACCTTATTGGCATGAGCATTTCGCTGAGCAAAGTCTTTTATATGTGCAAGTGAACGATGTGAGAAATCGCAAGGATGTGTCGCTAGCTGAATTTAGCACTCAGCTCAGAGATATAATTATAAGTAAAGATATCAACAGTCTAGTTTTAGATTTACGTCATAACAGTGGCGGCAATGGCTCCATTACACCGCCTTTGATTGCCTTAACTGCATTTTTTGAACTGTATAAACCTCAAGGTAAATTGTTTGTGATGGTGGGCCGTAATACCTTCTCGGCAGGTCATGATATTTTGGTTAAAGTGCAGGCCATTACCAACCCAATTATTGTGGGTGAGCCGTCGGGTACGCGTCCCAATACCATTGGTGAGTCGGGCTGGTTTAACTTACCGTACAGCAGGCAGCATGGCTTATTGTCGTCGCAATTTCATCAAACTAGCGCGCCAGAAGATCACCGAATTTGGGTAGCGCCCGACTTACCCATTGAGCTCAGTGCGGGTGATTATTTTGCTGGTAAAGATCCAGCGCTAGAGGCGATATTCTCGTTAAGCCATTAAGTTTTTGTCTTGCATCGGTACTTGCGCTAGCACTTGTATAGGTATTTGGGCGTAAAGTACCGGTGAATTAGCGGCTTTTTTATACTCTCCTATTTAACGTAATTAGACAGATCTGCGAGTGATCAACAATACTAACAGTTGCATGATGAGCAATTGTTGGTTTACTGATATGAAGTGGTGTTTATTGGTTCTAATATTCTGTAGCTGTGGTCATCAACTTAAGGCACAAGCGGCGCAGAGTAACAATAATTTAAAGGTGTCAATGCATCCTTTATCCCCTTTTGTGATAGTTGAACATGGGGAGGTAAAAGGAGGTTTTATTGTCGACATTTATAAACAGATGGAGCAGTTAACTGGGCAGTATAGTGACATTCAATTAAGTTCGTTTATGCGCGGTCTAAACACCCTGCGCCGCGCCGCAAAACGCGTCAATTTGGCAAACTCGCAATACGTACCTCATGCACATTTGATTGTAGTCAGAACGCCTCAACGAGAATCACAATTTAAGTGGGTAGGGCCATTGTTATATGATGGACCTGTGGTTTATAAACGCGCGAGTGATCAGCGCATTTATCGCAGTCTAGAAGACATAAAACAGCACGATGCTACTTGTGTAGCGCAACAAAAAGTAGCGGATACCGAAATATTTACCAGTGTCGGTGTTATGTATCATGAGACTGCAAGCCAAGAGCAAGCGATTAAGTTGCTCTTACAGCCAAAAAGTCGATTTGATTGTACTATGATCGCGATGATGAACACTCAACAAGCCTTGCAAGAGGCGGGTTATCCGCTGAACGCGCTCGAAATGATGTCGTTTCAATTGCCAGCACATGCCGTGTATATGGCTTTTTCAAAAGATACGCCCGACAGTGTGGTTGCGAAGTGGCAAAAAGCGCTGGATACACTGGATAGTTCAGGGCAAAGATTGGCTATCATTCAACAGTATGTGCCTGCTTATACGGCTGTATTAGAAAAGCGGCTAAAGGCGTCAGTTAAATAACCTCAGCTGCATGATTTTTAGCCTTCTTTTATTTCTACTAGTTTTTGGTCAATACCAATAAACTGTTCTAGAAGTAGTTGTTCATTATGTAAGCCGGTCACTTTCCAAGCCGTGGGTTTAAGGGTTTTTAAGGTGCGAATAAATTGCCCGTCTAGGTTGTATTGGTTTAGGTCAAAGGTTTGCTTATCAACGCTATAAATAAAACCGTTTTTAACCAATAGAGCTTTACCATTTAGCTGCGGGAGCGCCCTAGTAGGCACTAAACTGGGCTCTAGCGCACGGCTAAACACCTCGCCTTGTGCAGTACTATAAATGAGTTGCTTGTGACTAACCCAGGCATGTTCAATATTATCGATGTTGTATGGTGTGAGTGTATTTGTGTTGATATTCAACTGGTGAAGCTGTGTTGTGAGCTTGTGTTTAATGAGCACTAATAGTGTGTTGTCATCAAACCAGCTCAAAACAGAGAGCAGCGGTTTGTCGGTACTTAAAAATTTGCTCTGTGTTTTTAAATCAAAGCCTTTTAAATCATGACTTTTTATATTTGTGAGCGCTAGCTTACCATTTTCCACCCATGCAATAGTTTGACTATCCGCCGACCAAGCATAACCGTGAATTTTGCTGTTATTTTCGCGACGCGTTAATTGCACCGCATTACCTGAATCTTGCCATAACCATAATTCATCTCGTCCTGTTTGGTTGCTTATAAAGGCGATGCTTTGTCCGTTAGGCGCAAAGCGTGCGATGCGCTCTTGGGCTTGAGTGCGAGCCAAGCTTGGATAAGGAGTGGCAACGGTGTTTAGATCAAGCTCGGTTTGCTGGGCTGTATCAGCATGTAAATGGATGCGTGCAATGTCGATGTCCTTTCTACCCTGAACTGCGAGTAACGTGCGGTTAGTTGGGTGCTGACTGGCGGAAATTAAACTTGAGCTGGGTGTGTTGACTTCGCTCACTTGGCCATCAAGTTCAATTTTATAAAGGCGATAATTGTGCACAGCAAGTAAGTACTCACCTTTTGCAGAGAAATTAGCAAAAAAAAGCGGGTTAGTATCAAACTCGAACTCAGTTGTTAGCTGTGCTTGTTGCAGCAACAGGCCTTTTTTATTGAGCAAAATAAGCTGATGATGGTTGTTTTCATCGTACGCAAGCAGCGCAAATTGTTGGCGGGTAGGGTGATAGTCAAAATGATAAACCGACAAGCTTTCATCACTAAAAAAAGGTGTAATTTGCTTAGTTAAATCGTTGTATTGCATAAAGGTATAGTCAGTACCCTCAGATTGTAAAAAGGCGTATTGATGATTAGCCAGTGCTTTGGGGGTTTTTATCTGCGTTGCTTGGCATTGATAGCGAATACTTGGCGCTTGTGGCTGAGTGAGTGCTTGTGCAAAATCTAACGTTGCTAAGGTCCAACAAGAGTTCATTTGTGAGGGGCTAGAGGTTGTTTTGTCACACGTATCGTTTGCAGTAAATACCAGCTCTCTGCCATCTGCTGTAAAGCTTGGCGCACTAAATTGCCCCGCTTTAGCTGTCAGTTGTACTTCTTTGCCGGTGCTGAGTTCTTTGGACCAAATATGGCTTTTACAACTACCGGCATAACGGTTGAACACTATATACTGCGCATTTGGACTGTAAATGGCGTGAAACTCGTGGGTATCGGTATGTGTCAGCTCTGTGATTTGTGTGTAATGTGAATTCGGCGCTTTTGTCCAAAGTAGCGTAATAAGTAACAGTAGGATAGCGATCAAAGCCATCACAAACGCTGCGGGTGTTAGGCCAAGTAGGCGTTGACGTTTTACGCTATGTGTGGTGCTTTGCTCACTCGGTGGATCTTGCCAAGTGACCTCGCACAGCAACCGATAGCCAATTTTGGGATGTGTGGCTATCACCGCAGGAGATTTAGCATCATCTCCAAGCTCTTTGCGCAAAATGGCAATACAGCGCTGTAACGCATTGGGTACCACTTCCGCGCCTTGCCAAATGTGTGCCATTAACGTTTGGTGCGTGACTACTTCATTGGGGTGCTGCGCCAATACATACAATACCTTGAGTACCTTAGGCTCCACTTTTGTTTGCTGCGCTTCGTGTTCAATGACTGAACGTGACAAGTCAATTTTATAATTGCGAATATAAAAAGTGGGTGGTTGTGTCATGGTGGTTACTCATTATTCTCTGGCCACAGTGTATGGGCTATTGGTTTAGCTGTCTAGGCGAGAGTAAACGCATTTTACAGTCCGTGAAATTTAAATAAGCTTATAAAACAAAGTACTAAGTTGCATCAGTTATTAATCAGCTTTTTATCAGCCCGCCTTTGTGGCATATGCCTTGTCCCTTTTGTTCACTGGCCATAAGTTAGATAAATAAAGGCAAACGTATGAAGAACAAAAATAAGGTTACAGTTTGGTGTTGGGGGCTGGTGATATTGCTTGCTTCAATGAGTGCCACGCTTTGGGCTGGTGACAGAGCAAATGAAGTGATTGAACATGCACTCAGCGCGTACGGTGGTGAGCAGCTCAAACAGCTTAAAAGCATCTCAATACAGGACAAACAACGGCATTTTTCACAGTGGCAAAGTGGTCATGCATTACAGGGCGAGATGGTGAGCTATTTAAACGAGCAGCAGCTTGAGTTGGCGATTGATTTTGTCGTGCAGCGTAAAATGTTTAAACGCGCCACGATGCGATTAGTGGGTGGGCACGGCTCGGATAGCCCCACAGTATTGCACCGATTGTATACAAATAATAAAGGCTATGTGATTGATCATGCCTTGGAACAATATCGCTCTACTGATCGGGTACGTTTTGATAATGCAGACATTGGGCAAAGCCAGTTGATTGATACGCTAATTGTTAAAGGGTTAATTGACGATAAAGCTGCCAGTATTTGGACGGATCTGGCCTACATTCAAGGGCAAGCTCATGATGTACTGACGATACATAAAGGCACAAAGCAAGAGTACAGCGTTTATATCAACCAAACTTCTGGCTATTTAACACGGCTGCTTAAAAAGTTGCGCGGTCAGATTGTGAGTGTCGACTTTTTAAATCACAAAAAAAGTAATGGACTGATATGGGCACAGCAGGTGTTCGCAGGCACAGCGAAAGGGCCACTTTTTTATAGCAACGCAAGGCGAGTGATGTTTAATTCACTGCCTAATGGCCTATTTGATTTACCAACAAATTATCAAGTCTCGCCAAGTGATATGCCAGTGGATGTATCAAAGCACACCATTAGAGAGCTAGCACACGGCGTTTATTATGTGGGTAAAGAGTGGTCATACAGTTTGTTTATTGATGTCGGTGATTATTATATTTCGGCAGGTGCTTGGCAGATGGATGAACACAGCCAAGATTGGTTGAACAATGTGGCTTTGCTCAGAGCGACCACCCACAGCGATAAGCCTATCAAGCAGCATGTCGTCACTCATCACCATGGCGATCATTTAATGGGCATAAACGATGTGCTTGCACAAGGTGCCGCTTTGATTGTGCATGCCAATCATATTGATGCTGTGCAAAAACACCTCAATAAGCAATTAGCGTCAAGTCAGCTGATCAGCATAACTCAGCAAACACAATTAGCTGGCGGCCAAGTGCAGCTATTTGATGTGCCAACGAGCCATGCCAGCCACAATTTAATGATCTATTTGCCAAAGCATAAGCTCCTGTTTAGCGAAGATATATTTGGTAGCAGCAGGCAAACGGGTTTTGATTCGCCCAGTAACTGGCCTGATCTAGATGCTTATCACCGCCTTGATGTATTGATGAGCACACTGGATGAGCTTGGCATTGAAGTTGAGCAGTTTGTCTCATCACATCATGCAAGGGTGCTGACTAAAAAAGACATTCAGCGTGCAAGAGCAATACCTCTAGCGGATAAAGCAACGTTGCTAAAACGTGTATTTGATTGAGTTTACGTGTGTAAAGTCTGCGAATAAATAAGGACTAAGGCTCGTTGGGACCATCACCATCGGCCTCTTTCTTTTTCGGTTGCTCTTGTTTGGCTTTTTCCACATTTTTAAACACAGTGGGTGGAATAGGAAACAGCGAAATAAGCGGAAAAAAAGCCAAAAATATAAATGCCCCTTTGGGCATTTTTTTACCCCATCTAACCATGGCAAATAGTGCTTTTATCACCACGAAGAGTGCGGCTATGAGCAGCGCATATTGCGCTAGCGTGCCCCAAATTGTTGAAGAAGAAAATTGCTCCATAAGCCCTGTCGTGATTGATTCTAAAACAGTTATTTGAGGATAGGTTGGTGAAATTACAAGTTTTTCGTCAGTTACAGCAAGCGAAGCGCGGTCTAACGTAGCCGCAATCATTAATCACGGTATGGTGGCTTCGCTCTTTATTCACGCTATGCGTTTTACAGCCCTTGGCTTACCATATCTTTAATCTTATGGGCCTTTTCAAAGTGGTCGAGCTGGTGGGTTTGGATCCACCAAGTGGCGGCTTCCATGAGTAATTCTGGGTCGTCGTTCTTATTGGCAAAAAAGGCGTAAAACGACAGTCCGACATTATCACCCTTGGCAGCTATTTTTTTGTCGCAGACTTCAATGATTTTGGTGCGCAGGTTTGCTCGCATTGTTATTTTTCCTTTGTAGTTAGAGTACGCACTGTGATGTTGTGTATGTCACAGGCGTTATGTTGACAAGCAAGGCGAAATCCTTGTTCGAGTTTACTTTTTGACAACCTTATTTGGTCGGCTTGCGTAGCTTTAACTATTTGTTTTGTTTTTATTCTACATAAACCACAGGTGCCGCCGCCACCGCAATTTGAGGGCAGTTGTATGCTGTGTCGAAGCCAAGTTACGTGGCAATGCTCATACTATTGATACTTAAATTTTATTTCATGCTTTTTTTCATGTTGTTGCGTGTGAATATGTAGGTTCTTTAACCAACATGGAGAGTTTTATGTTTTCTAAAATCAATTTACTTATTATTCTTTTCAATGTCTTTGTAAGCTATGCAGTAAAAGCTTATGACTTTGATGATTTTAATGAATTAGGGTACCACTTAGAATTGTGTAATGCGTGTGACAGCTTAGGGCAATATAAGCAAACGGCATTGAATGCAAGCCCTGGTGACGCTGATGTTGTTGTTGTAAATTTGAAATCTCAAAAAGTAAAAGCATTTAAAGTGTTTAAAGAATATGATCCAGAAAGAGGCTGGCTGTCAGATGTTTCATAGATTAACGTCCCAACATCAGCCCTAGAGTCAGCAAATAAGGTATTTCAATTGTTATCCAGGTTGGATACTGTCAACAATCAATTATCAGCTTTACAAGAGAGTAATCTCTCTGGACAAGTTTCCAGAGATAATCCATTACTTGTTGTGCCGATTCCTCCTACTTTGAATACTATTAGTACTCATAGCGCGAGAGTCGTTATTACTAGTGAAAGTTCAGCCGATGCGGTGTCGAATTATTTGCGAGCGAAAACACTGATTGGCTTTACAGACTATGTATCGAAGTCTTTTAAGATACTTGTATTGAAAATGAACATTTCTGTTACTACAGTTTTTTCAGATGGCACATCAGTAGATTGATTATTGGGTAATCCTTTTGAAAGCAAAAGACCTTACAGAATTAAACGTGGGTCGGCAAAAGAAAGAGACGGTAGTACTATCTATGATCCATTAGATCCAAATGGCGGATCTGGCTCATATTATGAAAGTAAGCTTGTTGAGACATATCACAGATATGACGATACAATTAACCAAAGTTGTGTTCGGTACGTTGTGAGTTATTCAGACGGTGGCAACTCCTCTTTTGGTGTTGTTTGTTTCGTCACTTACTGATAGACAGATCAAATGGAGGTATTATGAAAGCTTTATTTATAGCACTATCATCATTTTTAATCGGTGCTTTGATTACGGGCTATATCGGCTTTAATATCGCTGTAATGCCAAGCTATGCTGGTCAATATAGTATGGCATTGGACTATTACTCGGATTTAGAGCAGGGTAAACAGGAAGATGCGCTAATTAGCCTTAAAAAGGTCTACGTCCCTAATCAAAGTTGTTTTATACATCAACTTGTTGCATCTCCTTGGGTGATCAACAAAGAGAATTATCAAGCGTCTTTGCAGTCGGGGTTTACGCATATTGGGATTGAAAAGAACCAAATAGAGTCTTTTTGTGATGATTTAAATGAGCTGAATTAACCTCTACTTTACTGAGAGCAACAAAAAGCTTGTTGCTCTTGCATTTAATTTTCCTTTGTCGTTAGAGTACGTACGGTGATGTCGTTTATGTCACAGGCGTTATGCTGGCATGCAAGGCGAAACCCTTGTTCTATTTTACTTTGTGATAACCGTGCTTGGTCGGCTTGTGTTACTTTAACTGTTTGTTTTGTTTGTATTCTACATAAACCACACGTGCCGCCGCCACCGCAATTTGAGGGGAGTTGTAACCCTTGTTTCTGTAAGCTCTCAAACAGTGTGCTGTTTTTATCAAGCGCTAGTATATGGGTTTGTTGAGGGTGACTCACATTTACGGTCACGCGTTGGGTTTTATGTTGGGTCGTAAACCTGAGCTGTCCGGTTCGATAGCGCTCAATAAGCCAAGTACTTCCTGTGATGCTCAACGCCAAGCTCATCAGTGCAAAGGTGATGATCAACCAATGATTAAAGCCACCCGTACCAAGGTAATCCATAAAATGTAGCTTAAACATGAAATCGCGCAGTCGGCGGCCATCATTAATATGAGCAATCACAGCGCCTGACGTGGGAACTATGTATACATGGGTGTGTTGCGCATCTTGCAGTTTTACCTGCCACACTGGGTTTTCTTGCCGTGGCAACTCATCAATGGGGGGCAATAGCATCTTGGCGCTTTGAATGTTCACCGCGCCTTTGTATGACTTAAGGGCGATAGTACGCGCCAATGTTTCGTTAAAAGTAAAAGGTTCACCTGTGTAGGCATCAAACAAGGTGATTTGATGTGCTTGGTAACTATGTGCGCCTTGCTCAATAACCACTTGATAATAAGGCTTAGCAAAGAGCCAAAGTAAACGAACTTGCGTTGCCTCTTGTACAGCAAGTTGTGTGAGAGGGAACAGACGTTCAGAGGCGATGTTACCTTGATGGTTAATTCTCTGGAAGTGCCTATTACCCGACGCCTTTGTATGATCCATCAAGTTAAAGTACAAGCCAGTGGCCAGCCAAATAACTAATTGCATGCCGACTAACAGTGATAGCCACTTGTGAAATGATTGCGTCCATTGTGGCATCAGCTGACTCCTTGATTTGAATTGAAGACGCGCTGATAGGTTAAAAATAAACCTATGCTTGCTGCGATCGAACCGAGTAGCGCAATCAAAAGCAGTAGCCAGTTTGCGACGTTTTCACCATCGTCATAATCCATGATGTGTAAGCGCCACATCCAATCAAACAATCGCCAAAAGTCATGGCGCTTAGTGACGATTTCGCCACCGTGTTGGCTAATATAAAACGTATCGGAAAATGCCCCTGCAAAGGTCACCTGCCAAACTGGCAAGTGACGAGGAGAAAGTTCGCTGGGCGTTGCTTTGGGGTTATCCAACAGTTGAATCGATTGAATAGCAGGTGTGCTTGTGTAGTGATGCTCAGCAATATGTAACGCCATATTTTTATCAATGGGTACTAAACGTTGCCCTGTGGCTGCATCCAGCATGATTTTGCCAAGCTGTTTATCATCTAAACGATAGACTTGCTTATCTAACAATCTGCCCAGTCGCACATTTTGAGCTTGTGGATACTCACTGAGCAAAGTGCTCAGTGAGTATCTGACTTTATCTAGCTCAAGGTGATGAGATGGCTTTTTTTGTAATGACTCACCATGGATAAAGTGTATATCCATGGTGACCATATACAGTCCACTTAAGGACCAAATCAGAAACTGTATGCCGATAAAAGCCATCAGCCATTTATGTGCTTTTCTAAACTTGGTTATTGTCATGGTCTATGCCTTTGTTAAATTGGCTTATGGTTGAGGCTTTAACCAGACTATAGATAGCGGGAAGCACAATCAAGGTGAGTAACACGGCGCTGCTCATACCGCCCACCATTGGTGCGGCAATACGACTCATGACTTCAGAGCCTGTGCCTGTACCGTATAAAATCGGCATTAAACCAATAATAATGGTAGCAACTGTCATCATCACGGGACGGACTCGTAACCCCGCGCCTTGCAATAGCGCATTACGATACGCATCAGTGCTAATTGCTTGGCCATCTCGCAGGGCTTGTGCTTTAAGCTCATTCAGCGCTTGGTTCAAATACACTAGCATGATCACGCCAATTTCTACGGCGACACCTGCTAAGGCAATAAAACCCACCCCCACGGCAACGGAGAAGTTAAACCCTTCTAAATACATCAGCCATAAGCCTCCGATCATGGCCATCGGCAAGGTGACAATAATAATGGCCACTTCGCGAAATGCTCTAAAGTTGAGGTAGAGCAAAATCACAATAATGGCTAAGGTCAATGGCAATACATAGCTGAGCTTTTCTTTGGCCCGTTCCATGTATTCATATTGGCCTGCCCAAGTGATGGAATAGCCCGTAGGCAGGTCTAAGTGTTCGGCTAAATGTGCTTTGGCATTCTGCACATAACTGCCTATATCCACACCATCAATGTCGATAAAGGTCCAACCATTGATACGGGCATTTTCACTTTTAATTCCAGGCGGGCCATTTTCAATGTAAACATGGGCCACATCACCAAGGGCGATACGTTCCCCCGATGGCGTGACCACGGGTAATCGGGCAAGCTGTTCAGGCGAGTCGCGGTAGTCTTGCGGATAGCGCAGGTTTACTGGGTAGCGCTCTTGCCCTTCAACGGTTTGTGTGACATTCATACCACCAATGGCGGTAGCCACCACTTGTTGAACATCGGCGATATTGAGCCCGAAGCGGCTGGCTTTTTCACGGGAAATATCCACTTTGATGTAACGCCCACCCGCAACGCGTTCGGAGTAAACTGACGCTGTACCTGCAACATCAGGGAGCAGTTGTTCAATTTGCTGGCCAATTTGTTGGATCACATCTAAATCAGCACCCGCCACTTTGATACCTACAGGGGTTTTAATCCCTGTGGCAAGCATGTCGATTCGGGTTTTAATGGGCATCACCCACGCGTTGGTTAAGCCAGGAAACTTCACCAAGTTATCAAATTCTGCTTTGAGGCTTTGCGTGGTCACACCTTCGCGCCATTGTGATTGTGGCTTAAGCTGAATAAAGGTTTCTATCATGGTCAATGGTGCCGGATCGGTGGCGGTCTCAGCGCGACCCACTTTACCAAATACGTTTTCCACTTCGGGCACTGTGCGGATCAGCTTATCGGTTTGCTGCAACAACTCACGCGCTTTACCAATCGAAATGCCAGGGTACGTGGTAGGCATGTACATTAAATCGCCCTCATCCAGTGGTGGAATAAATTCACTGCCAATTTTATCTACTGGATAGAAACCAATGGCCGTGACTGCAATCGCTAGGGCGATGGTTAGTTTTGGAAACTTCAGTGCTTGCTTGAGTACGGGCATGTACAAAGCGATTAACAACCGGTTTAGTGGGTTTCTCTTTTCAGAGGTGACTTTACCACGGATAAAGTAACCCATCAGTACAGGTACAAGCGTAATGGCTAATCCGGCTGAGGCGGCCATGGCATAGGTTTTTGTGTACGCCAGTGGGGCAAACATGCGTCCTTCTTGTGCTTCTAAAATAAATACAGGCAAGAATGACACGGTAATGATCAGCAAGCTGAAAAATAACGCAGGGCCCACTTCAGAGGCTGATTTGGCGACAATTTGCCAACGGTTGTCATCAGTCAGCGGGTTTTTTTCCATATGTTTATGCATGTTTTCTATCATCACAATTGCGCCATCGGTCATCGCACCAATGGCAATGGCGATGCCGCCAAGTGACATGATATTGGCGTTAATGCCCTGCACGTACATGATGATAAACGACACCAAAATGCCCAGAGGTAAAGTCACAACTGCGACGATGGAAGAGCGCAGGTGGAATAAAAATACCACGCAAACGAGTGCGACAACGGCCAGCTCTTCAAGTAGTTTGCTCCAAAGGTTATCTACTGCATTTTCAATTAGGCGAGAACGATCATACACGGTGACGACCTCCACCCCCTCAGGAAGTGATTTTTCAAGGGATGCGAGCTTTTCTTTTACGCCGTTTATGGTGGTTTGCGCGTTTTCGCCAAAGCGCATAACGACCACACCGCCAACCACTTCGCCTTCACCATTGAGCTCGGCAATACCGCGACGCATTTGTGGGCCTAGGTTAACGTTTGCCACATCACCAATTCTAAGCGGCGTGCCTTGGGCATTGGTGCCTAACGGAATTTTTTCAATATCAGTGACTGATTGGATATAACCCGTTGCGGTGACCATGTATTCGGCTTCAGCCATTTCCACCACCGAGGCACCGGTTTCTTGGTTGCCACGTTTCAGTGCGGTTTGAATGTGTGCCAGCGGTATGTTGTAGGCGCGCAGTTTGTCTGGGTCTACTTGTACTTGGTATTGCTTCACCATACCGCCCACGGCGGCCACTTCAGATACGCCGGGCACAGTTTGCAGCTCGTATTTTAAAAACCAATCTTGAATGGAGCGCAATTGGCTCAAATCATGGTTACCGGTTTTATCGGCAAGCGCATAAATATACACCCAGCCCACACCAGTGGCGTCAGGGCCAAGTTGTGGTTTAGCCGTGTCTGGAAGGCTGGCTGCAACTTGGCTTAAATACTCCAAAACTCGGCTTCGTGCCCAATACAAGTCAGTGTCATCATCAAAAATAATGTACACGTAGGAGTCGCCAAAAAACGAGTAGCCGCGCACGGTCTGTGCACCGGGTACTGAAAGCATGGCAGTGGTCAGTGGGAAAGTGACTTGATCTTGTACCACCTGAGGGGCTTGGCCGGGGTAACTGGTTTTGATGATCACCTGTACATCGGATAAATCTGGAATGGCATCTACTGGCGTATTTTTCAAAGAAAATGCTCCAGCAAAGGCAATGATCAAAGTGGTTAGCAGCACAAAAAAGCGGTTGCCGATGGACCAACGAATAATAGCTTCAATCATCAGTATGCTCCTTACTCGTGGCCCATATGTTGGCTATGGTCGGTTTGAACCATGGTCATTTTTTTGTTTAATGACACCACCACAAAGTCATCCCCTACCTCAAAGGTAAAGGTAATTTCATCGCCAACTTTAAACGATTCAAGGGCAATATCTTGGGCTACAACAAAGTCCATAGTGGCCGCTGGACGGTTCCATTTCTCAATTGGGCCTCGGCTGATGTTTATAACCCGTGTCGCGGTATCAATCGCGTTAATGGTGCCATCCACGGTAGCGCTGGAAACATCAGGCGTATCTGATGGTTCTGACATAATGTGAATGCCAGTCAATTGGTAGCCTCCGTCATCGGCTTTCGTCACTTCAAAATGCAGTGTTTGTCCAGTCTTTAAGGCGTGAATATCAACCTGCTCAGCAACATCAAAATCCATCGTCATGGTCGGCCAGTCCCAAGCTTCAACTGGGTCATGGGTTATATTTACCATGCGGTGGTCAGCCATGACGTTGTTGATTTCACCTTGCATCCACACTGAGCTGGGGGCTTGATCTTGCGTCATACGTTTAAAATCAGAACTCTTACTTGATTCCGAGTCAATTAAAAACTGCGCGGATGTGACTACGGTATCTTGCTCGGTTAACCCTTCCAATATTTCAATTTTATGTTCACCGACGCGACCTATGCTGACGGCAATTGACTTAAATTGACCATCGCCGAGTGCGAGCACCACTCTGTCTTGTTTGCCGGTGCGAATAACGGCTTCTTTTGGCACCAGAATAACCGACTCATCTTGGTTAGCGTTGATGGTTACTTGTGCAAACATATTGGGTTTAAGCTCGAAGTCAGGGTTGTCAAACTTTAGCCTGACTCGCAAAGTTCGAGTTTTGCTATTGAGGGCCGGATACACGTAATCAACCGTGCCTTGCCACTGTTTACCCGGCAAATAGTCTAGCGTCATCGACACAGGTAAACCTTGCGTTATTAAAGCTGAATCGCGCTCAAACACTTCTGCTTCTACCCAAACTTGACTTAGTTTGGCAATACTCATCAAAGTCGTGCCGGGCTTAACATAAAATCCTTCGCGAATTTTTAAGCCATCGATGACTCCTGACTGTGGAGAGTAAAAAGTAATGGTTTGCTGCACTTTGCGTGTTTTTTCCAGCTGGCGAATAAAAGGGCGAGAAAGTTGCAGTGCTGCCAATCGGTTCTTGGCAGCTGCAATCAGTTCTTGGTTGTTGCGCTTGAGTGCCAGTAGTAGCTCTTCCTGTGCGTTCACCAGTTGTGGGGAATAAAGCGTGTAAAGTGGTTGGTCTTTTTCAACGGGGTTGCCCGCTGCTTTGACGTACAATTTTTCTATCCAGCCATCGACTCTTGGGTGAATATGAATAAGATTATCTTCGTCGTATTGGACGTAACCCACAGTCGAGATTTGCGTATGCATGGGCGCTAATTCAATGGCAGCGGTGCGCACCCCGAGATTGTTAATCACATGAGGCGCAATCGTCACCGCACCCGGGCCTATATCATCAGCATTGTTACTTTCTTCATAAACGGGAATCAGATCCATGCCCATGGGCGATTTACCCGGCTTGTCACGTCGATAGTTAGAGTCCATTGGCGCAACCCAATAAAGCGGCTGTTTTTCTTTAGACGCATTTTGTTGAGCGACATCATTTTGCTCACAGGATGTTAAGTTCATCACTAGCGCGCCTAACACGGTACCCACTAATAAAGCGATAATGGTTTTTTGGTTCGCGTTCATTTGTTGTGCTCCAAGTTAGTGTGTGTTGCAACGTGATTTGATTGTGTGAGCCAGTAATTAAGACGGGCCACGACTTTTAAAGCATCGACATCTATTTTTAGTGCCGCAATACGGGCATTTAACTCAGCGATGCGTGCACGTACTACTTCGGCAAAGTCGCCGTCATCGTTGGTGTAAGCAGTTAGAGCAACTTCCGCTTGGTAATGGGTTTGTTGTAATAACTGCTTTTTGTAAAGTGCTTGCCTATCCGATAGGCGATTTAGCTGCTTAAGCTCTTTCTCTACCGCGCTTATCATCTTTTTGACCATTAAAAGTTTATCGGTTTGCACTGCTTGCGACTGGACAATGGCTGCCGCAACTTGCTGATCTTGCTTATTCTCTGTAAACAATGGCAGATCAAAACTCACCCCAACTGAAAACAGGTCAGCACGACTCATGCCCGAAGGCATATCATCGCGATAACCGTAACTGGCATTGACGCCCCATTGCGGTTGATACTGCTCTTTGCTCAAAGCGATGTCTTGCTCAGCAACTTGTTGCTTTACGTCAATAACGCGATTGGCTGGATGATTGAGTAGCAGTTTGGCAAGCTCATGGCGCTCATAATGTTCAGGTTTGAACAGTTCAGCAAAAGCCAGTTCGATACTGGGCAATGTTTGCGCGACTGAAGTGACAGATTTTTGGCCGTCAAAGTGCATTGCTTGTGTTAGCTGTTGTGCGTCAAACTGATATAGCCATTCATTTAGCTGTGCCAATGCAGTTTCGAGCATCTGTTGTTGAACGGTAAGTCTATCTTCTAGTTGCACTATTTCTAGTTGAGCGCGAACAACATCTTGTTGCCGAGTTTTACCTACCACACTCGAGTAACTGGCTTTGGCAACCTCTGCCATCTGATCAAATAGCACGCGGTCTTGTTTGATCAACGCAATGGTTTTTTGTGCCAAGTAGGCATCTAACCATAGTTGCGTGACGGTGCTTATAAGTTGAGCTTTTCTATCTTCCCTTTGCAGTGGGAACTGCGACGCGGCAAGAGAAAGTTGCTTGCTTTTGACCGCTAAACTGTTGCCTCGCGGGAACATTTGCGATATTCCCACTTTAAACTGAGTCATACCTTCTTGAGCGAAATCCCAGCCATCAGTGGGTAAGTTCATCATGCCAACCGACACCTTGGGGTCGGGTAAAGTATTGGCTGCGATGCTTTTGCGCTCGACTGCTTGTTGTTGCAATTGATTGCCGTGTAGCCATGGATCGTTTTTTTGCGCTGTATATAGCGCCTCTTTAAGTGTGAGCGGCGATTGCGTGCTGGCATAAGTACGCAATGGTGCAATGAGCACAATAAGTACCATGGATGTAAATAAATACTGTTTCATATATATCCCCAGATTTAACTGGATTGAATTAATACGCGTTAAACGTGAAAACGATGAGAAGCTTATGGGCGCACAAATTTTAGGCGCACCTATCCTAGGTTAGGCGAAAATCGGTGGACGATAGAGCGAAGTGATAGACGCTACAGGGTGTTTTGGTCGAGGCTCAACAATGCTGCCATGTGACATAGAGATCACTTGGGTTGCGGCATAAGAGCTTAAAAATGCGAAAGAAGTACAGGCGTTAGGTGGGCAAGTACAGTCAGTGTCACAGCAATCCATGGTGTTCGAAGTGCCCATCTTATCGTGTGACATAGTGTCAGGTGTCATGTTCATCATGGCATGATGATCAGCCAAGGTCATTTCACAAGGCATAACGGTTGCACTTAATGCTTGACCCATAAAGGCGAGCAAAATAGCAAACACGAGAAATACTTTGGATAACGACTTAAGCATAACTGACCTGAAAAATGAACTGCGCATATGCTAAGTCAATTATTGTCGCAAGTAAATAACCTCAGTTGCACATAAGCGAATTTGCCCAATAAAGCTATTTCGCTCACTCTCTGCGTTATTTCCACTTGTAATAGCCTGCTATTACTTCGCGAAAATGCCTTGATATTAAGCGAAATATCATCATTGGATGTCGAAATAGTTGCAATGTTTCTATTGCTAGCTGTCAAAACTCTTATCCGCAGCTGAGGTTAAATAATTAAGTGATGTTGAGTTGGGGCTGGGAAGGTTTGCAGTCGAATTTTAGCGCGTTGTTTATGCTTTAGAGAAGCTAAATAAGACTAGATATACATAAGTTAATATCGGTACAGAGTGCGTGCATGACACAAAAATGTCACAAAACCTTGCTAGTTTGTTGGGTTATTATTTGGCCAGTTGGTTATGAGCGTGAGTAAAGCAGTAGAGCTAGAAAAACAAGTATTACAACAAATATTAGAACACGGTAGTGTGAATACTTTATTTCAGCCCATCTATGACATCAGTCAACAAGCTGTACTTGGATTTGAGGCGTTGAGTAGAGGAGTTGACTGTCTTGAAATGCCTGCGCAATTGTTTGCTGCTGCGGCAAAATATAACAAACTGTCTGAATTGGAGTTACTTTGTAGAGAGCGCGCGGTCGAGCGCTTTGTTTCCTTGGATTTGCCGGGTAAATTGTTTTTAAACGTGAGTCCAAGCACTTTATTGGACCCGAGTCACCCTCGCGGCGAGACCCTTCATATCACCGAAAAATATGGCTTGACCACGAATCGTGTTGTGATAGAAGTGACTGAGCAGGACAAAGTTGACGATGGTTTTTTATTGCTTAGAACCATAGAGCATTATCGCAAGTTAGGCTTCAACATCGCCATTGATGATTTAGGCGCGGGCTATTCTGGACTTAAGCAGTGGTCTGAATTGTGCCCAGAGTATGTCAAAGTTGACCGTTATTTTATCGACTATTGTGACCAAAGCATTGTAAAAAAAGAATTTCTTAAATCCATTATAGATCTTGCAAAGGCAACGGGCACGTCGGTAATAGCGGAGGGTATTGAGCGTGTGGAAGAGCTGAGCCTGCTTGAGAAGTTGGGCATAGTGAATGCGCAAGGATATTTATTCGCATACCCTGAATCACAGCCCGTTATTGATTTGGAAGCAAGTCAGTGGTCCGCTTTTAATTTAACATCAAGGCCGAACGTTGTTGATAATTCCGTTGCCATTGGTTGGCTTGCGCAGTCACAGTCAGCGATACATCAGTGCACTCAATGTAAAGATGCACACAAGACCTTTGAAGCAGATAGAGATTTGACGAGCTTACCTGTCGTTAATGATGACCGAGACCCTATAGGGCTGCTGCACCGAGATCAACTCACTGAGGTATTTGCCGGACCTTATGGGCATGCGTTGTATGCTAAAAAATCGGTGGTTGAGTTTATGGATAAACTGCCATTGATTGTGGATGAAAATGCGTCACTGGATGAAGTGAGCCAACAGATCACAGAGCAAGAGTTTGATATTCGACGTCACATTATTATTACCCGAGAGGGCCGGTATTTAGGCCTTGCGCCACTTCGCGATATTCTTAAGCACATCACGGAAGAAAAAATTCGCAATGCCCAACATGCCAATCCATTAACTATGTTACCCGGTAACGTCGCCATTAATGAAGCAATTGAAACCCGATTAAGGAAGCAAGTTGGCTTTTCTTTGGCATACATCGATTTGAATCATTTTAAACAATTTAATGATTTGTATGGCTATGCCAGTGGTGACAGTGTGATCAAATTGCTTGCAGATGTTACGGTTAAAGCGTGTGAGCACAGCCTGTGCTTTGTTGGCCATATTGGCGGAGATGATTTTATGGTGGTGTTTGACAGCGATGATGCTGAGCAACTTTGCCATATAATCATCAATGAATTTGAACAACAATCTCGCGCTTTTTTCACCCCTGAGCATGTAAAAGCGGGTGGCTATTGGGCGACCAACCGTGAAGGACAAAAACAGTTTGTGCCCTTGCTGACGCTGTCAATTGGTTTAGTACGTCCAGATCTAGAAAGTTGTAAAAATAGCCACCAAGTGGCCGCATTAGCGACTGATGCAAAAAAAGAAGCGAAACGTTATCGCAATAGCTATTTATTCGTGTGCAATCGCCGTAAACCGAGTGTGTCAGTGGTGGGGTTGTAGGAAGAAGCAGAGTGTTCAGCGTAAAAGCTTGAGTAAATGCTCGGCTCGGTGTAGCGTAAACAAAAACAGATTTGGAACAGGGCTATGCGACATCTCGTATTTCTGTGCCTATTGTGTAGTTGGGCTAAACCAGTAGTAGCGACAGACACTGTTTATGTCGCAAAAGAACAACGGGCACTGTACGACCGTGACCTGTATCTGTATGAATTGCTTGATATGGCGCTAAAAGCTGCCGACTACAAAGTGAATATTGAGCATGTCAAAGTCCATCCTCACCAACAAAGAACCTTGCTTGCCCTCAGTCATGGTGAAGTTGACTTACACTGGAGCATGACCAGTCCTGAACGAGAAAGTATCGCCACGGCAATTCCTGTGCCCTTATTTAAAGGGTTTATTGGTAAGCGAGCATTATTGGTCAACCAGCGTCAAATTGCGCAATTTTCTGATATTGACTCTCTTGAAAAGCTTAGTAAATTAACAGCCGTTCAAGGACATGATTGGCCTGATACCAAAATTCTTGGTCATAATGGCTTAACTGTTCGACCAATGGCCAATTATCAGGCCATGTTTGTAATGGTTTCAAGAGGGCGACTTGATTATTTCCCGCGCTCATTTATTGAAGTTGGTGCTGAAATTGACGCACAAAGTAGCGGCAACTTGGTTATTTTACCTAGCATGTATTTGCATTATCCCAGCGCATTCTATTTCTTTGTGAATAAGAAAAAGCCAAAGCTTGCTCATGCCCTCAATGTCGGCCTAAAAAAATTACAAGCCAGTGGCCAGTTTGACGCATTATTTGAACGCTACTTTGCAGCCATTTTGTCGCAGCTTCCGTTTGACGAAAACACTCAGGTGCTTGAACTACAGAACCCGTATTTCCGGCCGATTGTTGCGCAAGTTAAAAATAAAGAGCTTGAGGAATTACAAATACAAAAAAAGGAGCCGTAGCTCCTTTTTACACCATTTTTACTATGACGTGATTAGCGTAATAGTGATTCAGTTAATACTGGGCGAATTTCTTTAACTATCAGCTGACACAGCTTAGGTGAACCACAAATGATGTTACCGCTTTGGTTGTAACCCGTACCACCTGCGAAGTCCATGATCATACCGCCTGCTTCTTTTACAAGTAACTCACCTGCGGCTGTATCCCAAGGCTTAAGGCCGATTTCGAAGAAACCATCCATACGACCCGCAGCAACGTACGCCATATCGAGTGCCGCAGAGCCTGCACGACGGATATCAGCAGTGTGAACAAATAGTGCTTTAAACGCTTCAGTGTAGGCATCTAAGTGATGCTTTTGCTTGAATGGGAAACCAGTCGCAAGAACTGAGCCCGCAATTTCAGTGCTTTTAGTCACGCGGATACGCTTTGAGTTTAATTGCGCGCCCTGACCACGAGAGGCAGTGAATAGCTCGCTGCGAATTGGATCGTAAATAACAGCCTGTTCAACACGGCCCTTTACTTTTAAAGCAATTGAAACGGCAAAATGAGGAATGCCCTTGATGAAGTTAGTTGTACCATCTAGAGGATCGATAACCCATTGGTAGTCTGCATCTTTACCTTCTGTAACACCTAATTCCTCACCCACGATTGAGTGTTCTGGGTAGGCTTTAAGAATGGTGTCGCGGATGACGGCTTCAGCGTCTTTATCAACATTAGTTACGAAGTCATTGCTGCCTTTTTGTTGAGCTTCGACTTTAGAAAAATCTTCACATGCACGTAAGATCACTTTACCTGCATTACGCGCAGCGCGTACCGCAATGTTTAACATTGGATGCATAGCATTACCTTTGGGTTGTAAAAGAACATATTCGTTTTGAGCCGGCGTATTCTAGCGATTTTTATCATAAAGTAAATAACCTCTTGTAAATAAAGCTGTGTATTTTTTGTACGACACTGTTCTAGAAAGGGAATTAGTTTATGAATTAATTTACTATGGTGACCTACCTAGGCTGTGATAAACTGCGCCATTATTTTTCTGGTCAGTTTTTCAAGGCAAGTTTTTCAATGGCATTAGAAGACATTCGTATTGTATTAGTAAACACGTCTCACTCAGGCAATATTGGCTCAGTTGCGCGGGCAATGAAAACCATGGGGTTATCTAAATTGTTCTTGGTAGATCCTGCATGTGAAGTTGACAGTCATGCTAGTGCATTGGCGGCTGGTGCAACAGATGTGTTAGGTAATGCAACAATTGTGAGCGAATTATCAGAAGCCATTGAAGACTGTGCGTTGACTATCGGTACTAGCGCGCGTTCACGTACACTATCTTGGCCGATGGTGGACCCAAGAGAATGTGCGCAAAAGCTGGTAAACGAATCAACCAACGGACCTGTTGCTTTGGTCTTTGGTCGTGAAAATAGTGGCTTGACGAATGAAGAGCTACAGCTTTGCAATTATCATGTATGTATTCCGGCTAACCCTGAATACAGTTCATTAAACCTTGCAATGGCAGTGCAAACGCTGACTTACGAAACGCGTATGGCTTTTTTAGATAGCCAAGAAGCGCAGCCTGAAGTAGACGACGCGGTTTATCCAAGTGCCAAGCAAATGGCATTATTCTATGAGCATTTAGAAAGCACCTTGAATGAAACTGGCTTTATCATCAAGCAACATCCCGGCATGGTGATGACCAAGCTGAAGCGTTTATTCAACAGAGCGCGTCCAGAGGATCAGGAACTGAATATCCTACGTGGTATTTTGACCTCAATTAACAAATCAACCAACAAGTAAAATGACTTTTTAGCCCTGCTTCTGTGCGGGGCTGGACCGTTTTTTTTCAGCACTGTAAAACTCAGAATAATACTTGACTAAATTACTCAGGTAATTACAATGAGCTCATTACTTGAGTATTTTACTCAGGTATTATCAGACTTTAGTAACACAATAAGTCAGTAATACTTGACTATCTTAGTCAGGTAATTAAAATTTGCGGCTTGGTAGGCAAGCTAGGGGGCATCAATGAAACTGACATCTAAGGGTAGATATGCGGTAACGGCAATGTTAGACGTTGCTTTGCATGCTGAAATTGGCCCTGTCCCATTGGCTGATATTTCAGAGCGTCAGGAAATATCTTTATCTTACCTTGAACAATTATTTGCGCGACTACGTAAACATGGGTTAGTGAAATCTGTACGTGGTCCAGGCGGCGGCTATTTATTAGGTCGTGACGTCAAAACAATCTCTGTGGGTGATGTTATCAACGCCGTCGATGAATCCGTTGATGCAACTCGCTGTCATGGCGAAGGGGGCGGCTGTCAAAGTGGCATGCGCTGCTTAACCCACACGCTTTGGTCGGACTTAAGTGTTCGTATTGAAGAATTTTTAAATAATATTTCCCTTGCTGAGTTAGTCGCTAATTCTGAGGTGCAATCTGTTGCCTCTCGTCAAGATAGCGGCGTCAACAGTGCGATGAAGCAATTAGACAATATTCAAGTGAGCTGTCAGCTGTAAGGTTGACGTTAAGCGGAGAAACAAATGAAATTACCGATTTATCTAGATTATGCAGCAACCACTCCGGTTGATCAGCGCGTTGCAGATGAAATGATGCAATGTCTGACAATGGATGGCAACTTTGGTAACCCAGCTTCACGTTCACACCGTTTCGGTTGGCAGGCTGAAGAGTTGGTTGACCAAGCGCGTAATGATATCGCTGATTTGATCAACGCGGATCCACGTGAAATTGTTTTTACTTCAGGTGCAACAGAGTCAAACAACTTAGCAATCAAAGGTGCGGCACATTTCTACAAGAAAAAGGGCCAGCATATCATCACAGTCAAAACTGAACACAAAGCGGTACTTGATACGTGTCGTGAGCTTGAACGCCAAGGTTTTGAAGTGACTTATATGGACGTTGAAGACAACGGCCTACTTGATTTGAAAAAGCTTGAAGCCGCGATGCGCGAAGATACGGTTTTAGTGAGCGTAATGCACGTAAACAACGAGCTAGGTGTGATTCAAGATATCGCAACAATTGGTGAAATGTGTCGTGAACGTAAAATCATGTTCCATGTTGATGCTGCGCAAAGCGCGGGTAAAGTACACATTGACCTACAAGCGTTGAAAGTCGACTTTATGTCTTTCTCTGGCCACAAAGTTTACGGCCCTAAAGGCGTTGGTGCTTTGTACGTACGTCGTAAGCCTCGTGCTCGTTTAGAAGCACAAATGCACGGTGGTGGTCATGAGCGTGGTATGCGCTCGGGCACACTTGCTACGCACCAGTTGGTCGGTATGGGCACAGCATTTCGTATCGCCAAAGAAGATTTTGAAAAAGATCACGCGCACATCAGTGCACTACGTCAACGTCTTGTCGACGGTGTTATGTCAATGGACGAAGTGTACTTCAATGGTGCGATTGAGCAGTCTGTACCTGGTATTGTAAATATCAGCTTCAACTTTGTTGAAGGTGAGTCGCTGTTAATGGCTGTGAAAGACATTGCAGTATCATCTGGTTCTGCTTGTACGTCAGCAAGCTTAGAGCCGTCGTATGTACTACGTGCCCTTGGTCGCAACGATGAGCTAGCACACAGCTCAATTCGTTTCAGCATTGGTCGTTTTACAACGGAAGAAGAAATCGATTACACCGTCAAGCTAATCAAAGAGTCTATCGGTCGTTTACGTGAAATGTCTCCGCTTTGGGAAATGCACCAAGATGGCATTGACTTAGATAGCGTTGAGTGGGCACATCATTAAGCAAGTTTTTGTTTGTAGCCCCGAGCTATAAACATAGAGTGAGGAAAGAGTTATGGCGTACAGTGAGAAAGTAATAGACCACGTGGAAAACCCACGTAACGTTGGATCACTTGATAAAAATGATCCAAGTGTCGCGACTGGCATGGTGGGTGCACCAGCATGTGGTGACGTAATGAAGCTACAAATTAAGGTTTCTGATCAAGGTATTATTGAAGACGCTAAGTTTAAAACTTACGGCTGTGGTAGTGCAATTGCCTCGTCGTCACTGGTGACTGAATGGGTTAAAGGTAAATCTTTAGATGAAGCCGCAACTATCAAGAACACTGATATTAGTGCTGAGCTTGAACTACCTCCAGTAAAAATTCACTGCTCAATTTTGGCAGAAGACGCGATTCAAGCAGCAATTGCTGATTATAAAAGTAAACAAGCAAAGTAAGAGTAAAGAACTATGGCAGTGACATTGACAGACGCAGCGGCAAACCGAGTTAAAGCCTTTTTGAGTAATCGTGGCAAAGGCATAGGTTTACGTGTGGGCATCAAAACCACGGGCTGTTCAGGTCTTGCATATGTACTTGAGTTTGTTGATGAGCTAGACGAAGGCGATGAAGTTTTTGAATACAAAGACGTCAAAGTGATTGTAGATGCAAAAAGTCTAGTTTACATCGACGGCACTGAGCTTGATTACACTAAAGAAGGTCTTAATGAAGGGTTTAAATTTAACAACCCAAATCAAAAAGACGAATGTGGCTGTGGCGAGAGCTTTACGGTTTAACAGCCGCATAGGTTGATTTTCAAAGCCCTGCCTTGGTAGGGCTTTGTCGTATTTTTTGCAGTGCGCTTTTGCACGCACAAAGAGTGAAGTGAACGAACATGCGTTATTTTGAGTTGTTTGATATTCCAGTACAGTATGATGTTGATCTTGCAAAAATAAACCAGCATTACCTAGAATTACAGCGCGTTGTTCATCCCGATCGTTTTGCTGGGAAAAGCGAGCGAGAGAAACTAATTGCGGTGCAAAAAACGGCTGAAATCAATGATGCTTTAGCGGTGCTCAAACACCCTGTAAAGCGCGCTGAGTATATGTTGAGCGAGCGCGGTGTGGACATTCGCGCTGAGCAACAAACGCTGCAAGACCCGATGTTTTTAATGCAGCAAATGGAGCTACGTGAAGCGCTTGAAGAGTTGCCAGATAGCAATGATGTTGATGCGGCAATCGAAGATTTTGAACAGCAGATAAAAGCACTAGATAAGCAATTTAGTCATCAGTTAGCCGCACAGCTGAGTAGCGACAATCAAGAAGATTTGCATTTAGCGGCCGACAACATCCGCAAGCTCAAGTTTGTTTATAAGTTGCGCGATGAACTGGCGCGCATTGAAGACAGTTTATTTGATTAATTTTTAGTGGCTTACATTATAGTGTGAGCCTCAACAGTGAAGAGCATTATGGCATTATTGCAAATTGCTGAGCCGGGGCAGAGCGCGGCACCACATGAACATAAATTAGCAATTGGTATCGACTTAGGTACTACTAATTCGTTGGTCGCGACGGTACAAAGTGGCGAAGCCAAAACACTGGCTGATTTTGACGGCTCAGTGATGCTACCCTCCGTTGTTCGCTATCAAGCGGATGAGGTTGTGGTGGGCAGTGCTGCACAGCAAGCCTCTGGGGAAGATCCAACAAACACTTTAATTTCGGTAAAACGCTTTTTAGGTAAAACTGCGTCAGAAATTGAGCAAAGCTATGGTCAATTACCCTATGAGTTTGTACAAGCGGATGGCGGTCTTGCAATTAGCACTGTGGCAGGCCCAATTAGTCCAGTGCAAGCTTCTGCGGAAATTTTAAAAAGTTTACGCAACCGAGCTGAGCTGAGTTTTGCGGGTGAAGAATTGCAAGGTGCCGTGATCACGGTACCTGCTTATTTTGATGATGCGCAGCGTCAAAGCACCAAAGATGCAGCGGAACTGGCAGGGTTAAAAGTACTTCGTTTATTAAATGAACCGACTGCGGCAGCGGTTGCCTATGGACTCGACTCAGGCCAAGAGGGCGTGATTGCAGTGTATGACTTGGGTGGTGGTACATTCGATATTTCCATCTTACGCTTGAATCAAGGTGTATTTGAAGTACTGGCTACGGGTGGTGATTCAAGCCTTGGCGGTGATGACTTTGATTCTATGCTGGTAACCTTTTTCAAGTCGCAAACCGGTATTACCGATTTAAACGCCAAAGAACTGCGCTTGTTCATCAATAAAGCCAAAGCTTGTAAAGAAGCGCTCAGTAGCTACGAAACAGTGAATGTAAAACTCGAGTTGCGTGAGCAAAGCCACACTGTGACTATCACACGCGCTGAGTTTGCTGAGTTAGTGAGTCCACTGGTTAAGAAAACCCTCAGAGCATGTCGTCGCGCAGCGAAAGATGCCGGTGTGAGCAATGAAGAAATTTTGCAAGTGGTGATGGTCGGCGGTTCAACCCGTATGCCCGTTATTCGTGAACAAGTGGAAGCTTTCTTCGCGAAAAAGCCATTGACCTCAATTGACCCTGACAGAGTTGTTGCTATCGGTGCGGCTATTCAAGCGGATATTTTAGTGGGCAATAAGCCTGATTCAGATATGCTGCTACTAGATGTCTTGCCGCTGTCTCTTGGTTTAGAAACCATGGGTGGATTGGTTGAAAAAATCATCCCGCGTAACACCACTATTCCAGTGGCGCGTGCGCAAGAATTTACCACGTTCAAAGATGGTCAAACGGCCATGTCATTACACGTATTGCAAGGCGAACGTGAGTTAGTGGATGATTGCCGCTCTTTGGCTAAATTTAGCCTAAAAGGCATTCCACCAATGGCTGCCGGTGCTGCGCATATTCGTGTGACTTTTAAAGTCGATGCGGATGGTTTGTTGAGTGTATCTGCGATGGAAAAATCGACGGGTGTGCAGGCTGAAATTCAAGTAAAACCATCATTTGGCTTATCGGACGACCAAGTGGCGCAAATGCTAAAAGACTCAATGAGCAACGCCAAAGAAGATATGCAAGCGCGTATGCTTAAAGAGCAACAGGTTGAAGCATTACGTGTTTTAGAGGCGCTAGAAGCGTCACTAGCAACAGACAGTGCATTACTCAATGAGCAAGAGTTGGCGCAGTTAAGAGCGCAAATGACTCTACTTGCTAATGTGCGTGAGCAAGCAAAGTCGCCAGATGAAATCAAAGATGCAATAGAAAAAGTAGATGCGGCGAGCAGTGAATTTGCTTCGCGCCGTATGGATGTATCAATCAAACAAGCACTGCAAGGGCAGTCGGTAGACGAGGTTTAATATGCCACAGATCATCTTTTTACCCCATGAAGAGCTGTGTCCGGAAGGTGCCGCAATTGAAGCGCCGAAAGGGCAAACAGTATTAGACGCAGCGCTTAAAAACGGCATTAGTATTCCACATGCGTGTGAGAAGTCGTGTGCGTGTACAACGTGCCATGTGATCGTTCGTGAAGGTTTTGACTCATTAGAAGAAAGTGATGAGCTTGAAGACGATATGCTAGATAAAGCATGGGGCTTAGAAGCTGAGTCTCGCCTAGGTTGCCAAGCGGTTATCGCTGATGAAGACCTTGTGGTTGAAATTCCAAAGTACAACTTAAACATCGTCAACGAAGAACATTAATTAGCTTCGTGTTTTAAAAAACCACAGCTTAGCCTGTGGTTTTTTTGTTTTTGTTCCACTACAAACTATATTAACTCCCATTCACACTCCTCTTTCTAGTACAGCACCAAGCTTAATTTATTGAAAGTAATGGTTATATTTCCAATAGAAAAATTTAAGTTATTTTATTGAATAATCTGAGGCTTTGTACTTTTGCTCTAAGTACCTTGAAAGCGATTTTAAAAACGAGGTACATATGAAAAATAAAAAACTGAGTACACAATTGTCTTTATCTGTGGCGTTTTGTTGCGCGGCTTTAAGCATTCCTAGCTTTGCCAGTGATTTCATAGCGCCTGCTATGGTCAACATTCCCACAGGGGAATTTATGATGGGCAGTAATATTGGCGATAAGTCAGCAAGCCCAATGCATTCGGTCTCCGTGGAGGCATTCCAAATGGCCAAGTATCCTGTCACGGTGGCTGAGTTTAGAAAGTTTATTGAAGATACAAGTTTTCCTATTGAGGCGAACTGTAAGGATAAATTGGACAAAAACTGGCTATCTAGCCCCAATGATGTGGGCACCGCTCGTTGGGATAAAAACCGCTATTTAAAAAGTGAATATCAACCCGTCACATGTATGAATATGCGTGAAGCACAGGCTTATATAGACTGGCTCAATGAAAAAACAAATGGTGGTTACCGACTGCCAACAGAGGAAGAGTTTGAGTATGCATTAAAAGCGAATACCACCAGTCGCTACTTTTGGGGCGATGATTTTGATATGAGCCAAGCGTGCTTGTATGGCAATTTTGCAGATCGCTCCGGTGAATATCACCCAAATCAAACTTACGGCGCGAGCTATGTTGGCTTTATTGGTCATGCTAATTGTGACGATGGCGAGCCTTATATTTCTATAACGGGATTATATCGTCCAAACCCATTTGGGCTGTATGACATGGATGGCAATGTTTCGCAATTACTGGGCAGCTGTTATTACGAAGGGTATCGGGCTAGAACAGAGCAAGAGTTAGATATTGAGCAATGTGAATTTATCGGCCATCGAGGAAGTACTTGGCATTTTCCACCTCAACCGTCACAAGAAAGAGGGCGCTACAAGCGCGTAGGTTGGTCACCTGGGGCTATGATGGGTTTTCGATTGGCAAGAAACGGTCAGAGTGCGAAAGTCCACAGTTCTACAGCGCAATTTGAACAAGACTTACTGCACGCACAAAAAACGCGATTGGCAACGCGACCAACTCTCCCAGCAGCCCCACAAAGCGTGCAATTATTGCCACTAGAGAAAAATAAATACACATTAAGCTGGCAGCCAAGTCGCGATCAACGAGTCATTGGTTACGATATATATCGCTCCATAACACCTTATGGGCACTTACTAGGAGGTTTTTTTGAAAACCACTACGAACAAATCAGCAGTGTATCAGCTGTACAAACCTCCATACCGGTTTCAGTGACTGAGGTGGGGAATAGTTTTCGCATCGTATCAAAAACACGAGATTGGGGTAGTTTACCGACACCTGCTGTGGTGATAGAGCAAGAGAAAATCGTTCAGATCCCTGGTCGCTTCGATATGCGTGACGCCACTGAGTTAAATAATGTTTGGGCAAGACATCGTAAAGCCAAAGAATCCGAACCTGAGTTTTACTTTTTATCTAAAGTGAATCATTTACATGAGCAACTTGTCTCAACAATCCATTTCGATATCGATGTTAAACAGGCGGGGTGGTATAAGCTCAATTACCGTGGAAATAGCCGGCAAGATGGTGAGTTTTTTAAACTATGGATTGACAATAAACTCATAAAGCGCGTGGCCTATGAAAGCGACATTGACGATAAACAAGGCCAAAGGCACACGCTTTATTTGGAAAAGGGTCGACATCAGTTAGCGCTTACCGTGCAGCGTGTTGGTTTTGATTATTGGGCATTGGGCTGGTTAGAGCTACAGCCTATCGAGTCTTAAGTGGGCATTGCCGTTAAGCAATTGTTGAGTGAGCAGCCTCATTAAGTGCTGCTCTTTTCAATTTGTGTCAGTTGTAGTTGATTTTGGCTGCGCCACCTTCGAGTGGCATTGGTTTTGATGTACTGAATAAATTTATTGGCCTCGGTTTGATTATTCACACTGATATTGAGTTTTGCTAATAGTAATGCCGCGTCAAGTGCATCCACTTTATGATGAGCAAGTAGTGCCTGATTATATGCATTAAGTGCATATTCAATCGCGCTATTGGTTTGGCCTCGGGCCATGGCGACATGTGTCTTGGTTAGAAAGGCAAATGAGGGACGTTGCCACGATTTAATTGTGCCTAGAACCTTTTGCCATTGCTGTTGAGTTATATAGATGTCTCTGACGTGAGAGGCTGCATTATGAAAGTCATAATCGTATTTTGCAGAATACGCATAATCTAATAACTTCACATAGTGGGGAAGCGCCTCTTTCTCTGTGGCTGCTATCCAAGCTAAGTGACTAAGTACGGGGACG
The DNA here is from genome assembly GCF_056312285.1 of Pseudoalteromonas sp. ABE4_541. Lineage (NCBI taxonomy): Bacteria > Pseudomonadati > Pseudomonadota > Gammaproteobacteria > Alteromonadales > Pseudoalteromonadaceae > Pseudoalteromonas > Pseudoalteromonas sp. ABE4_541. The sequence goes on along the minus strand of NZ_JBSVEM010000007.1, from coordinate 131,259 downwards.
TGATGGACTTCGGCCAGCTGATGTAGCTTGATGAGCTCTTTGGCAAGACTTAACTGGGCGTACATTAATTCAGTTTGCCCAGATTTGGAGGCCATAAATGACTGCGTGAGATGGGCCGTTACTTCTAATAACGGCTCGTTACTTTCTCTGGCCTTACTGACAGCTTGATTCAGTACCGCTATGGCTTCTCTAAATTGCTGATTTACCAAGTAAAGCCAAGAAGACTCAATTAAAGCTTGCGATTCTAAATGTGCTAGCTGAAGCTGACGGAATAACGCAATTGCCGCATCTACATCATGGCGGGCTGTTGACCACTGCTGATCCCATTGACTTATTTTAGCCTTCAGTAAATAAGCTAACCCTTGTTGCAGTTCAGAGGAGGCTGCGGTGATCTGCACAGACGCGGCCACTTCCGCTGTATCCAGCTCATTGAGTTTAAAATATAGCTGTGCAAGTTGCTGTGCAAGTAACGTGTTGTTGTCTTTTTTATCTCTGAGTACTTGAAGCAGTGCTAGCGCTTGCATGTCATTGTTTAGAGTAAAATATTGTGTCGTGGAGAGCATGTTGAGCAGTTGCTGTAACTGTTGAGTCGCCTGTGTTTTATTTGATGCGTAAATGTGGTCTTGCCATCGCCTTTTTTCCCCTTGAATATGAAAACGTAGCGCGCCACCCGACTGCATCGGATACCAACGGCTAGCGACAAGCCACTGTTGCTTATTTGGTGCATACTTTTGCCATGTAACGTAAGGGGAATCAAACAAAGTTTGTGCTTTGAGAGGAACTAATATACTGGTATCAGGGCTCTGAGTATCTATTAGTATTACTCGTTCTTGTTTTAAGGTACTTTTCCCTTCGTTATTCAGCATCACAGTTAGCAAGCTAAGTGTACTAATGATAAATAGCGCAATGATAAGTAGGTGTTTGCTTCGAGGCCGGTACTTTTTCGGCGCTATATCGATTTGGGCTGTTGGTTTGACCAATGGAGCTTCAGGTTGGAAAGGTGCGACATCAAGCTGCCATTGGTAGCCTTTTTTACTGAACGTTTTGATTGAGTCAGGGCCGAATAATGTTCTTAATTGACTGATATTTTGAAAAATAACTTGATCGGATACCACTCGACCTGGCCATACTGTATCGAGTATATGTGCTTTGCTTAGTAGCTCGTTTGGATGTTTTAAAAACAGCATCAGCAATTGAGTAGCTTTATCATTTAACGGTACTATTTTACCTTGCTGCGAGAGCAGTTGTTGTTCTAGGTCGAACTGAAACTGTGCGAAACTTAATTTCATTTTTAAAGGCTATAGGTTAAATGATAATTGTCAGTAATGCGCAGAGTATCACTTTGTGATAATTCAAAAAAGCACATGACTTATTACCACCTCAAAAGCCCCTGACATTTGTTGTTAAAGAGTTTTAGGATTAGTATTACTCTATGAGTTAAATAAAATCATAAACCGCGCTAAGTGCTGCGGTTTTTTGTTTTGAGGGCAAGATGAGTTTACTAGCACAATTGGAACATTCATTGATCGCGGGAGAAGCATATCAGGGACAAACGTATTTTGCGGTGTTGAATCCTGCGACACAAGCCCAAGTATCATATGTATCTGAGGTGGATGAAACGGGTGTTCAGCGAGCACTCAGAGCTGCATTGAAGACGTTTGAAGGTTTAAAAGCGACGAGTGCAGCCCAGCGCAGTGATGTTTTAATCAGGTGGTATGAACTCATCATTGAACACAAGCCAGTTCTTGCGCGTTTGCTTACCGAAGAGCAGGGCAAACCGCTCAAAGAGGCGTTGGGGGAGGTCGATTACGCAGCAGGCTTCATTCAATGGTATGCAGAGCAGGCGAAACGAAACTATGGTGAAATTATTCCCGCTCATGATAGCCTGCATGAGTTACGTGTTGTGAAACAAGGCGTCGGTGTCGTACTTGGGATCACACCTTGGAACTTTCCACTGGCCATGATCACCCGTAAAGTTGCTCCAGCTTATGCCGCGGGGTGTAGTTTTATTTTAAAGCCTTCAGAATTAACGCCTTTGTCAGCGCTCGCATTGGCACAGCTTGCATTACGAGCTGGTATGGAAAAAGGCGCGTTTCAAGTACTACTCACCACTGATTCTGCGCAGTTGATTAAGCCTTTGTGTGAAAATTCGAATATTCGAAAAATAACGTTTACAGGTTCTACGCAAGTGGGTCGGATCTTGTTGGCGCAATGTGCTGACACGATAAAAAGAACGTCAATGGAGCTTGGTGGAAATGCGCCATTCATTGTTTTTGAATCAGCAAATATCAAGCACGCTGTAGAAGGATTAATGGCTGCCAAATTTAGAAACGCTGGACAAACTTGTGTCGCGGCAAACCGCATATTGGTTCAGCAAAGCTGTGAGCAGGCTGTTATAGCACAGCTAATCAAAGCCGTCGAGCAGTTAGTTGTGGGTAATGGTTTAGATGAAGGTGTCGACATTGGCCCCCTGATCACATTACAAGCCAAACAAAAAACGCAAGCTTTGGTTGATGATGCGATTGCCAAAGGCGCGACCGTAGCTTACCAAGGGCAGCAGCAATCAGGTTCCTTTATGGCGCCGATCATATTAACTGAGGTAACTCAGGATATGGATATCGCTAATCAAGAAGTATTTGCGCCAGTGGTAAGTGTGATGTCATTTGCAGATGAAGTACAAGCATTGACCATTGCAAATACTGTTGAAGACGGGTTAGCTGCGTATTTTTACTCGCAAGATGTTTCTCAAATCCACAGAGTCTCGATGGCATTAAACTACGGCATGGTGGGGATAAACGAGGGGATGCTCTCAAATCCTGTTGCGCCTTTTGGTGGCGTAAAACAATCAGGTCTTGGTCGAGAAGGTGCGCATCAGGGTTTAGACGAGTATTTGGACATAAAATATCTATGTCAAAAGTTTGATTAACGCAATTTTTGCAATGACTTTTCATTAGTCACAAAGCAAGTTACACTTTCGCGCCTGTTTATTGTTATTGCCGTTAAAGGAGCTAACTGTTGCAAATCAAAAAGAATGAGCCTGTGTTGGTGGTACTTGCAGCAGGTTTAGGCAGCCGTTTTGGCGGTGGAAAACAAATTGCCGAGCTACCATTGCTTGATTGTACCATCATGGAGCTAAGCATTTATGATGCATATTTGGCGGGCATAAAAGCCGTGATTCTAGTGATCAATGACGAAGTACAAGATACAATTGAGCACTCAATATTGCCTCGCTTACCTTCAGATTTAGAAGTGAAATTAGTTCGCCAGTCTATTTACGATGTGCCAGATAGGTTCGCTCAGTGCATTGAAATGCGTAACAAGCCATGGGGAACAGGGCATGCTCTGTTGAGTGCAAAAAGTTATATTCAGGGACCTGCAATAGTGATTACCGCGGATGACTACTATGGCCCCCGAGCCTATACGCAGTTAATGGCTCATTTTCAGCAAAATCAGGATGAAATGGCAATGGTAGCCTATCCTTTAAAAAATACCCTGTCAGATCAAGGTGGTGTTAATCGCGGTATTTGCCAACTCAATAAGAATAAACTGGAACGAGTGGCGGAATATACCAATGTTTACCAAAGTGAAGCAGGGATAGTGGGCACCTACAATGGTAAAACATGCGCATTGTCGGATTTGGCCCTAGCATCTATGACATTTTGGGGGGTCACCCCTGACTTTCTAACTGACTTAGAAAAAGGGTTTGACGAGTTTCTAGAAGGTTATGACAACGATGTCAAGGCGGAGTATTATTTGCCGAATTGTGTTGAGCAAAGTATCGAGTCAAGGGACTTAAAGGTTGCGGTGTATTCAGCGCAGGATCATTGGTTCGGTGTAACTTATAAAGAAGAATTATTAGCGGTAGCGAGAAAAATACATGAACAACGCAAGCAATGAATGCTTAACGAGTATGCCGCTAAGCAACGAGGTTAGTATGAAAAATAGTGCGGTAGCTGCACATTTATCACAGCAATTTGGACTTGATGGCGAGCAGCCTGTGATGAACCCAATAGGAAATGGTCATATCAATACCACTATGTTACTCAAAGATGGTAAACAAGCGGTGGTGGTGCAAAAACTCAATACCGATGTATTTCCGAACCCAGAACAACTAGTTGAAAACGCCAGAGCGATAGAACAGCATCTATCTAACAAAGCAGAAAGTGGTGAGTACAGCTTAAACATCATTAAACACCTGCCAACAGTTGAAAATAATTATCTAGTCAAGCATGCTGGTGGCGTATGGCGCGCGCTAGAGTTTATTGGTGGTAGTTACAGCGAGGACGTTGTTGACTCAAGCAAGAAAGCACAAACAGCAGCAAATGCATTTGGTCAATTTGCCCGCGCACTAGAAGATTTTGAAGCGCAGCAGTTACATCATGTTATTCCTGATTTTCATAACTTAGCAAAGCGTATTACCACTTTTGAGCAAACTTTACAGCAAGATGCCTATGATCGCGCCAAACTGTGTGAAGCGGAAATTTCTTTTTGTCAGTCGCAATTTGGTTTGGCTGATGACTTACAGTCTGTACTTGGCGTTATTCCTCTTCGGCCATGCCATAATGATACTAAAATTAATAACATGCTGTTTTGTAACAAAACAAACCGAGGCAAGGCAGTGATTGACATGGATACCTGCATGCCGGGTTACTGGTTATTTGATTTTGGCGACATGGTGCGTACCTTTTGTTCACCTGAGGCTGAAGATTCTCTAGCACTTGATAAAGTAGTTGTGCGAGAAGAAATTTTCAAAGCCATCGTGAAAGGATATGTTGAACCGCTATCGGATACACTGACAGAGCAGGAAAAACAAAGCTTCTTATTGGGTGCAAAGGTGATGCCATTTATGATTGGGTTGCGTTTTTTAACTGACTTTTTGGATGGTGATAATTATTTTGCAGTTCATCGTGAACAACACAACCTCCAACGCGCACGTAATCAATTTAAACTTTATCAAGATGTCGTGGCTAAAGAGCAGGTGCTTAAAGGTGTTCTAAGCCAGTTCTAAATGGGCGTAGCAGCGCCCCCCTATTTATATCTCCCCTTAATCCTCTTTGGTCGCAATCAAGTTGCAATGAAATATGCTTCACGTAGCGTACCTATATAAAGTATCGATTAAGGAAAAAATAATAATGAAAAAAATGAATCGTCGTGACTTTATCAAAGTGGCAAGCGCTACCGCGGCAGGTGTCGCGCTAGCTGGTTGTGCGAATAGCACAAGTGATTGGCCACCCAATCGCCAAGGTAAATCGGTAATGGGGTTGGTCACAGACAAGCTCGATATTGTCAGAGTTGGTTTTATTGGTGTGGGGCAACGTGGTTATGGTCACGTTAAGCGCATGAGCAATATAGCTGGCACTCAAATAGTCGCGATTTGTGACACTCACGATGAAGTGCTTAGTCGTGCAGCCGATTTTTTGGTAAATAAAGGCCTTGATAAACCTGTTTTATATTCTGGTTCTGAGTTGGCGTACCAAGACATGTTAGCAAGAGATGACATTGATATTGTGATCATCTCAACGCCATGGCGCTGGCATGCGCCGATGGCTATCGATACTATGAACAGCAATAAGCATGCATTTGTTGAGGTACCGCTGGCGTTAACTGTTGATGAAATGTGGCAAATTGTTGATACCGCGGAACGAACGCAACGTCATTGTATGATGATGGAAAACGTCAATTATGGCCGCGATGAATTGATGGTTCTGAACATGGTACGCCAAGGCGTGTTTGGTGAACTCTTACATGGCGAAGCCGCTTATATTCACGAACTGCGTTGGCAGATGAAAGAAGTTGAACATAAAACCGGATCGTGGCGAACTGATTGGCACACCAAACGTAATGGTAATTTGTATCCAACCCATGGTCTTGGGCCTGTTTCTCAATATATGAATATAAACCGAGGTGATCGCTTCGATTATCTTACTTCAATGAGTTCTCCTGCACTTGGGCGTGCCGCGTATGCGCAACGTGAATTTGCAGTAGAGCATCAGCGTAACCAAGCCAACTATATTAGTGGTGATATGAATACCACGATGATTAAGACAGTAAAAGGTCGAAGTATCCTAGTTCAACATGATACGACCACGCCTCGACCGTACTCGAGGCACAATTTGATCCAAGGTACAAATGGGGTCTTTGCTGGATTTCCTAATCGTATTGCGCTGGAGTCAGGCAGCGATAAGAGCTTTCACGAATGGGACTACGATATGGCACACTGGTACAAGCAATATGATCATCCATTGTGGTTAAGTATGGGCCAAGAGGCGCAGAGAAATGGCGGCCATGGCGGCATGGACTTTTTAATGTTTTGGCGAATGATCTATTGCTTGCGAAATGGTGAGCCGCTCGATCAAGATGTGTATGACGGCGCAGCTTGGTCTGTTATTTCACCTCTATCGGCGCAGTCAGTGGCTAATCGTAGTGAGTCGGTGACCATACCCGATTTTACTCGGGGTGATTGGCAAAGTGCAAAGCCATTAAAAATAGTTAATATTTAAAGTTAAATCCTAGCTACTTGAAATAATACATGTAGGAAGAGGTTGGAGTCAGAATGCAAATTTCAGTTGAGATCAGTAAATATCCTTTACATGATGATTATGTGCCTTTTATAAAAGATTTTATTGCGCGTTTACAGCAGCAATCTGAATTGAATGTGGTGTGTAATACCATGTCAACGCAGGTATTTGGTGACTATGATGTGGTGATGGAGCAATTACAAATCAACATCAAGCGCTCTTTCGAACAATACGGTAAAGTGGTATTTGTATGTAAATTTATTCATGGCGATTTATCACCTAAATGCTAGAAACACTGGACTTTTCTCTTGTTAGCTTTACGGCTATGTCTCCATGGGAGTATTTGGCCGCGTTGCTCGCGTGTATATACTTGCTCCTTGTGGTGAAAGAAAATGTATTGTGCTGGCCGATAGGCTTTGTCAGTACCCTAATATACACTCTACTCTATTGGAATGGGGCGCTGCATATTGAGTCGAGCTTAAACTTATATTACATGTTGATGGCTATTGTTGGTTGGTACATGTGGCGACCCAATTCACATCGAAGTGCAGTATCAATCTGTTCATGGTCTTTGAGCATGCATCTTACTGTTATTTCAGGAACATCCTTGGTTGCCGTGTTAACTGGATGGTTTATTGATTCTTTTATCAATGCTGAACTTGCCTACCTTGGTAGCTTTACGACATGTTTTGCGGTTGTCGCCACTTATCTTGTTACCCAAAAAGTTTTAGAAAACTGGCTTTACTGGATAGTAGTTGATACGGCTTCAATGTATTTATACTTCCTTAAGGGCTATTACCCGACTTTGGTGCTGTATGTGTTTTATATTCTAATGGTCTGCTGGGGTTACAAGTGTTGGTACGAGAAGTATGAACTGGCGAACGGCAAAAAACTGGGGGCATTGTAAAATGAATAATGTAGAACCCACTTTTGCATTGCAGATGTTAATGCCTCAGTTGTCTATTTTTAAGATGGAAAAATTAACTAAAGGAACCAGCAACGATAACTATTGGTTAGATACCAGCAAAGGCGCGTTATTACTCAAGTGCTATAGAGGTGACTTTCCAAAACTAGCCATTGATGCTCAACATCAATTTGCGCGGCAAACTCAATTCACTCATGAGGTAATTGCTTGGAATGAACAAATAAAAGCAGCATTATTTAGTTATATTCCACAGCTTGGTGAAAGTACTAGGTTTTCTCATGACTTACCGAATGTGTTACATGCGCTGCATTTGCTTCAACCTACAGGTGAAGTTGCGAGCATAGATATTTTACCAATCGTGGCAAAGCTAAAGGTGACAAGTGAGCTTTATGCTAAGCCAGCTTGGCAATGGAGCCATAAAACAATATCTCAGCGCCCTCCATCGATTGGGTTTTGCCACAATGATTTGGTTGTGGACAATATCTTAAATACTCAGCAAGGCACTAAATTAATTGATTTTGAATATGCAGCTTACAACGATGTGTTTTTTGACTTAGCGGCTTTATGCTGTAGTTTTGATTTGTCTAACAAGGCTTCGTTGAACCTTTTAGAGCAATATTTGGCGTTAAACTCGTCAAAAGCACTTCGTGTAGACGAAGAAAAGCTAATGGCGTATCAAATTCAATATTTGTTGCTGAGTATTGATTGGTATGAACAAAGAGGGTATTTCAAGCAGGCAACTCCCTTGCGCGCTCGTTTCAATAAGCTTGTGGTTCAGATCCCGCCTAGGCGTTGAGCTAACTCTTTATATTTCTCTACATCCGTTTTATCGAAAATAGGCTGGCCCTGAGCATCTTGATCTTTTGCTACTAACAAATTTTCTCTCGCCAGTCTCTTTACACGCTCCACTTTCACACCTAAAAATTCAGCAACTTGCTCAGTGGTCATCGGGGTCATAAATAAAATCCTCTTGATGTTTAAAATGCAATGCCGTGTTGTTGTTAAAATAATGCGACGGGCAATTGCTTTGTTTTTCGATTGTTACAGCGCTTAATGAAACAACCGTAACTATAAGCATAGTTAAATATCGTGTTTTTTGTGACTTGTATAGCTTTTTTTTAAAATTTAGTTTGTTTATTAACCATCTAGCATACAAATGCTAGTAATTATTTAGCGATGCCATTATCATTAGCGCATTGACACATCGCGTTAGGCTCTCGTGGTGAAATGGATATCACGTAGCTCTCCGGAAGCTAAGTTGCAGGTTCGATCCCTGCCGAGAGCGCCATCTCCTCAGCAGCTAATTGCTAATTTACAGCCACCTTTTTACTCTGAAATAATAACCAATACTGCCAGTTAATAAGCATAGTGATATAACGAAAAGTGCGAACGCATACGGAGATTCAGTACCGGGTATACCGCCGATATTGACCCCCAGTAAACCGGTTAAAAACCCCAAAGGTAAAAATAAGGCTGCGACGACAGACATCACGTACATGCGTTGATTGAGTTGCTCACTGAGTTGATTCGACAAGCTGTGTTGAATCACCTGTGCACGTTCAATGGCCGATTCAAGTTCTTCGATATAGCGGCTTAGCGCATTGTTTGCTTCGCCCAGTTTATGAACCGCATCTTCATTAAACCATTCAAGTTCGCATTCGACAAGTTCTGAGATTGCAACGCGTTGTGGCTTTAAATATCGTTTAAGAGCGATGGTTTGACGCCGTGTGCTCGATAGTAAGGGGGCGTCTATCAGTGAATTTTGGTTATCTAAAGCGTCTTCAAATGCATCTAACTGCTCGTCTATTTGATAGATCACATCTTGCATGCGACCAGTTAAACGCTGTACTAAGCAGCTAAGTAGGTCAGCAATGTTTTTTGGCCCTTTGTTATTCTTCAATGAGTTGAGTATGTCTTGTGCCGACATGAGTTGACGTTTTCGAAATGTGATTAAGATATGTTTATTTACAAAACAGCGAATTGACACCATATCTTCTGGGCTTTGTTGTGGATTAAGATTTACACCGCGTAAAAAGAGAAGTAATCCATGTTCTGCTTGGGTAACACGAGGACGAGTTTCATCGGTGGTCAATGCTTGTCGTTCCCATTCTTCAATAAAAGGCTGCGCTTTTAACCACGAAATCGTTTGTTCTTCACTATAATCAAAGTGCAACCATAATGGTTTATTTTGCGCTTGCAACGGCAAGATGTTGTCCAGAACGTCTAGCGCTTTACCACCGCCTAAACCATCCAGTTGCACCGCATGTACTAAGCCTTGATTCATTGTTTTACTCCTGCGCGTTAGTACTAACATGGTTGTACAAAACAATTGATAATTCAATGTACTTTTCTAATTGTTAGGATAAATATTACTTGCTGTTATGTGCTGAAAATTAACTGTATAAGACAGTTTTTTAAGGAGCGATTATGTCGAATATGATCAGTGTTGGCTGGCGCGAATGGTTGGCTTTACCTGACCTCGGTATTACTCGTATCAAGGCTAAAGTTGATACCGGTGCAAGAACTTCGTGTTTACATGCATTTAAGGTTGAGCAATATGAAAAGCAAGGCCTACCTTGGGTTAGGTTTTGGTTGCATCCAGAGCAAGAGAACACCGATATCGAAATCTGTTGCGAAGCACCGATAAAAGACGAACGGCAGGTAACAGATTCTGGCGGTCACAAAGAAATGCGCTACGTGATAGAGAGTAATGTAGTCATAGCGGAGCAGACTTGGCCAATAGAGTTAACCTTGACGAACCGCGACAATATGAAATTTAGAATGTTACTTGGGCGCACGGCTATGGCAGGAAAAATCATCGTTGACCCAAACGCTTCATACCTAACTAAAAAAACGGATTAAAAATGAAAATAGCGATTTTATCCCGCAACAAAAGCTTATATTCAACACGCCGTTTAATTGAAGCCGCCCAACAACGTGGTCATGAAATTCTCGTGCTGGATGCGTTGCGTTGTTATATGAACATAAACTCTCAAGAGCCGGAAATTCATTTTAAAGGCGAAAAAATCACTGATGTTGGTGCTATTATTCCTAGGATTGGAGCGTCCGTCACATTTTACGGTTGTTCTGTATTACGCCAATTTGAGATGATGGGCGTATATCCATTGAATGAGTCTGTGGCAATTACCCGCTCGCGAGATAAACTGAGATCACTGCAACTGCTATCTCGTAAAGGGGTTGGCATGCCAATCACAGGTTTTGCGAGCAAGCCAGATGATGTGAAAGATTTACTTGAAATGGTTGGTGGTGCGCCTGTTGTTATTAAATTACTTGAGGGTACACAAGGTATTGGTGTAGTGCTTGCTGAAACCCGTAAAGCGGCAGAAAGCGTGATTGAAGCCTTTATGGGGCTCAGAGCGAACATCATGGTACAAGAATATATCAAAGAAGCGGGTGGTGCCGATATTCGCTGCTTTGTAATTGGTGACAAAGTGATTGCAGCAATGAAGCGTCAAGCACAAGAAGGCGAATTCCGATCCAATTTACATCGTGGTGGTAGCGCAAGTTTAGTGCGTATCTCACCAGAAGAGCGCAAAACGGCCGTCGCAGCAGCAAAAGCAATGGGCTTGAATGTAGCGGGTGTGGACTTACTTCGCTCAAGCAGAGGACCATTAGTCATGGAAGTGAATTCATCGCCGGGCCTTGAAGGCATTGAAAAAGCAACTGGTAAAGATATTGCGGGCATGATCATCGAGTTCATTGAAAAGAACGCAGCGTCTAAGAGGACAGCAACACGTGGCAAAGGCTAAAATAAACAAGCCATTCACGTTTTTAGAGACGTGTATTGGCGTCGGAGAACGAAAAACCTTATCGTTGGAAGTTGCCAAGTTGTACACGCACACACCATTGACCATCCCTATTGAGGTAGTTAATGGCATAGAAAAAGGCCCTGTGGTGCTTGTCTGTGCGGCGATTCATGGTGATGAGCTCAATGGTGTAGAAGTCGTACGTCAATTACTTGCAAGAATTGATGTGCGCGAGCTTAAGGGCACGATAATCGCTGTGCCTGTGGTGAATGTATTTGGTTTTGTGCATAAGTCTCGTTATTTGCCTGATAGGCGTGATCTTAATCGTTGCTTTCCTGGTTCGGATCGAGGTTCTTTAGGTGCACGTATGGCTCATATGTTCTTCAGCCAAGTCGCAAGTTTATGCACGCATATCATTGATTTACATACAGGTGCGATACATCGTTCAAACCTACCGCAGGTGCGTGCAGATTTATCTTGCCCAGCAACTGCTGAAATGGCGCACGCATTTGGCACACCTGTGGTAATTAATGCCACTTTGCGCAATGGTTCATTGCGTAGTGAAGCCAGTAGTCGTGATATTCCCGTGATCACCTACGAAGCAGGTGAGGCCTTGAGATTTGAACCGCTTGCGATTGCTGCGGGACTCCAGGGTGTTGAAAATGTATTGAAGAAACTTCGTATGCTCAAAGGACGTCGTCGTAAAAAAGGGTCTGAGCCTGTTATCGCGGCCTCAACCAGCTGGATCCGTGCTGATGTCGATGGCATTGTTCGAGCGCAAGTGAACCTAGGTGAGCGAGTTACTAAAGGACAGATACTAGCCTATATTGATAATCCACTCGGCAATAACGAGCTTGCGGTGCTTGCACCTCGCAGTGGTATTGTAATTGGACAACAAACATTACCGTTAGTAAATGAAGGTGATGCTGTATTCCACCTCGCTTATTTTGCCCATGCGAATACGATGGTGGAGCAGCAACTAGGTACGTTTATTGACGAGTTGAGTGAAAATGTGGATTTAAACGGCACAACAGAACTAAATAATTAACCTGCTTCGAGCCGGTTATTTTTTGGGTCCTAAAACGCGCTTTGGGGTACTTGCTGTTTTTGGTTTTTTGGGCTCCTCACACAGCACCAGTACTGGGCGCGTTACAAACAAGTTGTTTGGATAAATAACTCTGTGTCCATCAATGTTGATAAGCACCACATTCATTAAACCCATTTCAACGATGCGCCCTTCAACATAGTTTGCGCCTTCTACAATACGCACCCAATTACCCACGCGACAGTAGTTTTGGATAAACATTAACAAAAATGAAGTTAAGTTACTTAACAGTGACCAACCAGCAAATAGCGCCACGCCTAGCATTGCAAAGAGAGAGGAACCCAGTACTAAAAGGCCTCTAAGTTCTATGCCCCAAAACACCAGTAATAGGCATACTAGCACCATGGCGGTGATCATTTTGAGTAGTAACTCAGCCCTTTGCTTGCGGTGAGTATCGATTTTTCCGCGCGTTACTTTAGCCAATAAGTGCTGGCTAGATTTAAAAATAATAGGGAAGAGCAATAACACAGCCAAGGTTATAACCAAGCGATACTGCTCGGCTAGTATACTAGTTAAAAACGACAAGGATAAAATCTCAATAGAAAATTTTCACGTTTATAACATAGGCAATTGCTGCTTAAAAGCGATTCTTAACAGTGAATAGCCACTGCACATCATCAATGTCTTCAGGTCCATTAATTGGAGCGGCAACATCTAAGTGAAGCATTAAACCTGCGTTCGCTCGACTGGGCGCTAGGCGTAATCCCATGCCTATATTTTTTAAATAATTTGGGTCAGTTTTAACGAGTGAATTGCCTCTCACTCGTCCAATATCGAAAAACACTGCACCACCGACTTTAAATAGTTGAAGTAGATCGTACTCCCAGTAGTAACGCCTTTCTAGGTTTACTAATACACTTTTACTGCCGTGTTGATACTTGATGGGGTAGCCTCTTAGGCCTGTTTCACCTCCTAAAGTCAGTTGCAAGTCTTCAGTGAGGTTTTTGGCGAACCGAAGCTCAACATGAGCAAACCACGAATTTTGCACAGATGAGTTTAAATAATATTGCAAGTTGGCCGTTGAAATTAAATTTCTTGCTCTATTTTGCTCGCTGTTCCATTGTCCATCTAGGCTAAGAGCTGCTCGCAGCAGACTTTTTTCTGAAGTAAAGTGGGCTGTTTGTAAACGAAACTGGTAAATCAAATGACTATCGTCGTCGCTTAGTTGCTTATCGGAATAGCCAATGAGTGCATTAATATTCCATCCTAAATTTAAATCTTCGGTACGATAAATTGAGTCAAAATTTCTGACTTTTATAAAGTCATCTTCAAACCATTGCGCCTTGAGGTAGGGGTAGCTTAATGTTCTATCATCAGCGACTGGCAAATACGATTTTGATAATGGTTGAAAAGTCTCTTCGTGGTGACGTACACCAAAACTTAATCGTTGAGTCCAATTATTTGCAAATTGTTTGGCAATACCAAAATAGGTATCGATCATATCGGTATTTTGAATAAACTCAGAGACTTCATCCCCTGCTTGATAAAGGCTTTCGACTCGGCGGTTATGAAGATATGATGCGCCGTAGCTGTATGGCGTATCTGTAGAGTAAAAAGGCATTTGTATACCGAGGAAATGCCGCTTCCCATCGTCATTATCAGCATACTCCAATCTGCCTTCATGGCGGGTTGATAAAATATTCGGGTCGTCATAAACGAACAGGTACCCTGAGCGGTCCTTATCATTTGTATGAGACAGCGACAGGCGTTTCCCCCAACCAAATAGGTTCGACTCTCTAAAGCCAATACGTGAAGTGTTTTCTCCGCCGCTACGGCTAAAGCTCAAGTCAGGTAGTAAGGTCCAGAGATCTCGAGTTACAACGCTCACTTCAATATTGCCATCGCAGTCTTCGTGGGCAAAAATACGCGCATCGTATAGGTAGCTTTGTTTACGCAGCAAACGCTCAGATTCGACGAGCTTTTTTTGCGAATATAGATCTCCTTGTTTGAACAGCAAGATACTTAAAATAACCTCGGGTTTAGTCGTGATATGCGCTCTATTTGCAAATCGGAAAATTGCATTATCTTCTTCCGGTAAAGTGGTATCGAAGACATTAAGTTGGTGAAGACTAATGTTGGTTATTCGTTTTTTGTCACCTTCTTCTGGGAAATTTTGGCTCTTATCAAGCTGTCTTTGTAGGTTGGTATTGAATGGGGTTTGGGGTCTTTGATTTGAGCAACTTTCAATCATTCTTGGCAGTTCAGCGGCCGCTCCCCCGAAAGGCGTAAGCAGGCTGAGCAGCAGAAAAAATCGATTGCAAAATATTGCTTTCATTCACAACTCCTCACCAATTATTCAATTATAAGAATAGCTTACTATAGACAATACCTCATAAATAAGTCTATTTCATAATCACTAATTTGGCAGAAATAAATGGGATAATTGACAAAGTTCCGCAACGGCTTCTTGTCCTTCTGGGCTTATCCAAATGCTGTCACTGTAATGTTCAAAATTGAGGCTAAAGCACTGCTCATGGTACTTAAAGCGCATCTGATGCCGGTCCGCACCTTGAGCAAAGTCGAGAATTTGAATGTCTTTAGGATGATGAAGGAAAATGCTCGCCCAAAGTTCAAATTCATCGGCGTCCGGGAGTATTTTTGGCCTTATAACGATCACTTCATGTTCGCTATCAAACTCTATTTGGCTCATAGTGCTCTCATCTATTGATTAATTTGCTGCAAGATAATTGCGGATGAGCTGCATAAACGGTGCTCCGTATTTACTGAGCTTGGTAAATCCAACTCCCGACACTTTTAAAAACTCGCTATCGTTGGTAGGCATTAACTGCGCCATTTCCGCTAATGTTTTGTCGTTAAACACCACATAAGGTGGTACATCGTCAGCGTCTGCGAGCTCTTTACGTAAACTTCGCAGCTTGGCAAATAACTTTTTATCGTAGTTAAATTGCGCTAATTTATCCTGATAAATGTGTTGTGCTTGTAAGCGCGGCTCAGCGAGTTGCAAAGCATACTCGCCTTTTAAGACGGCTCTGGCAGCTTCTGTTAAGCGTAAACTTGCACCCTGTGTGATGTCTTGAGTTAATAAGCCATGATGAATAAGCTGGCGCAGAACACTGAGCCAAAACTCATTGCTATGTTGCTTGCCAAGACCATAGGTACTTAAATTGTGATGTTGGTTATCTCTAATTCGACTCGTGTTTGCGCCTCTGAGTACATCAACAATGTAACCAATACCAAATCTTTGCTCTGCACGATACACACACGATAAGGCTTGTTGCGCAACGAGCGTGCCATCAAAGCGCTTTGGTGGGTTCAAACAGATGTCACAGTTGCCGCAAGGCTCACGCTGGTATTCACTGAAGTAGTTGAGCAATATTTGTCGGCGACAGGTTTGCGCTTCCGCAAAGCTGGCCATGGCATTAAAACGTTGCTCTTCTACGCGCCGTCTGTGCTCATCCTCAATGTCTTCGAAAAATCGTTTTACACGGCCAATATCAGCGGGATCAAAATACATTATGGCCTCTGCGGCAAGTCCGTCTCGTCCTGCTCGGCCTGTTTCTTGGTAATATGCTTCGATGCTTTTAGGTATGTCGTAATGTAGTACGAAACGTACGTTAGGCTTATTAATTCCCATGCCAAAAGCAACGGTTGCAACAACAATATGAATGTCGTCTCTGGCAAATGCTGTTTGCACAAATTGACGTTGCTCGTTACTCATACCTGCGTGATATGCTGCGGCGTTAAAGCCCGCATCCGCCAACTTTTCAGCTATTTCATCAACCCGCTTACGACTGGTGCAATAAATTATGCCACTTTGTCCTTTCTGCGCTTTTAGATAACGCATTAATTGCGACAAAGGCTTAAATTTTTCTTCAATGGTGTAGCGAATATTGGGTCTATCAAAACTGCCTGTATGGATATAGGGCTGAATTAATCCAAGCTGTTCGACAATGTCTTTACGTGTGGCAGTGTCTGCAGTGGCAGTTAAAGCCATCATAGGTATTGCGGGAAAGTACTGTTTTAATTCACTAAGGCGGCAATAATGTGGGCGAAAATCATGGCCCCAATGAGACACACAATGGGCTTCATCAATCGCAAACAGGCTAATTGGTAAGTGTCTTAAGCGTTCTATGAATTCATATTGCAACACCTTTTCGGGGGCAACATAAAGTAGTTTAATTTCATTGTGGTGAAGCTGCTGATAAATGGCTTGTTGTTGCTCAAAGCTCACACTGTTGTTAATAAATTCAGCTTTGATTTCTAATGCTTGTAACTGGGCGACTTGATCTTGCATCAGTGAAATAAGCGGCGAAATGACAATGGTTATGCCTGGCAGCGTAAGTGCAGGAATTTGATAGCATAACGACTTACCACCACCTGTAGGCAGCAAAACGAGCGCATCCTGACCATTCAGTGATGCTTCAATTACCGCTTGTTGACCATCACGAAATTCACTGTAGCCAAAAATATCTTTTAGCACAGTGTGAGCGGCTGTATGTTGAGAAGAGAGTGCAAGATTTTCCATCGCTGCGCATTTTAGAGCTTTTTTATCCGCTTGTCTGTAACTTTTAATGCTTGCTAAAAGGCGCGTTCCGGCTTAAATTTTACTGGTCAGATGAGCTTTGAGGCGGTTATGGATAGAACACGATTAATGGATCAGGTTGGGAATATATTTGTCGAAAAAATGCCGTTTAATCGATTTTTAGGGATTTCGATAGAATCCTTAGATAAAGAACATGCGCGCATTCAATTACCTTGGAAAGATGAACTAATAGGCAACCCAAGCCAAAAGATATTGCATGGTGGTGTGATCTCTGCGGTTTTAGATAACGTCGGTGGTTTGCTTGCTGCGGCGTCCATTATTGACAAGTTGGACGATGAGGAATTACACAGTGTACCGAACAAACTAGCCACGCTGGGCACAATTGATATTCGCACTGACTTTCTACGACCAGGTAGAGGCGAGTATTTTATCGCCAGTGCCACGTTGATCCGCTCGGGAAATAAAGTCTGTGTTTGTCGTATGGAGTTGCATAATGAGCAAGGTACTCAAATCGCATTTGGTACTGGCACCTATTTAGTAGGCTAATTATCAACAACAATTAATATAAAAATGGGTATAATGCCGCCTCTTTCAAAAATGAGGTGGTGTGGTGGACACAGCAAACGTAAAACAAGGCTATTTATTCGCAGCCTTTGCCTTCTTTATGTGGGGCTTGGCGCCCATTTATTTCAAATTAATTGATACCGTTCCTGCACTAGAGATTTTAGTACATCGCGTTATTTGGTCAGCATTATTTATTGCCCTCATTATTGCCATTCTAAAACAATGGCATAAGGTGCAGCATGTCATAAAAAAGCCTAAGTTAATGGCATTATTATGCCTAAGCTCTGCGCTATTGGGATTCAACTGGGGGTTATTCATTTGGGCGGTCAATAATAACCACATGCTTGATGCGAGTCTGGGTTATTATATCAACCCGTTGCTCAATGTATTACTGGGCATGGTCTTTCTTGCTGAAAGGCTAAGACGTTGGCAAAAAGTCGCCGTTCTATTGGCTTTTATTGGTGTGGCTATACAGGTAGTTAGCTTTGGTTCATTCCCCGTGATAGCTTTTTCATTGGCGAGTTCCTTTGCCGTATATGGACTTATCAGGAAGAAAATTCCGGTTGAGTCATTACCTGGTTTACTCCTCGAAGCGCTAATATTAACGCCTTTCGCGCTGATATATTGGTATTTATGCGCACCTAGCGCTTCGTCGGATTTAACGGCAAACAATGCAATGATTAATATCTTGCTGATAAGCGCTGGTGTAGTTACAACATTACCTTTGTTGTGTTTTACCGCAGCCGCAAAACGTATCCCTTACTCTACGCTTGGCTTGTTCCAGTACATAGGCCCTAGTTTAATGTTTATTCTGGCGGTGATGTTTTATGGTGAGACTTTCTCTGCTGAACGAATTGTGACCTTTGCTTGCATTTGGGGCGCGCTTGCAATGTTCACTTGGGACTCATTACGAGCTTCTAAACAACGCTCAAAAATGTGTGTAGAGCGTTAGTGCTCCACACAATTTCGACCATTATCTTTCGCTAGATATAGCTTGTCGTCTGCTAATTTAAGTAATGTGTCGATCTTTGGTTCACTTTGAGATACAAAACCGATGGAAATGGTAAAAGGAATTTCGTGTTTTGTAAAAGAGGGGCTATTACTTGCGATATAGTCCCTAAAACGTTCAAGTCCTTCGAGGTTTTGCTCAACAGCGTCATTATTAAAAAAGATCACAAATTCCTCTCCACCAAAGCGGGCTATGAGATCGTCCGAAAAAAACTTTGCAATTGCTTGTGCTAATGCGTGAATGACCTCATCGCCAGCGTCATGGCCATGGTTGTCGTTAATGCGTTTAAAATGGTCTATGTCGACCATGGCAACTTGGCTGGTTTGATGCTTTACTTGGCGAATCTTTTGCATGCGCTGTGCTTGTTCAAAAAAGTATCGACGATTGGGCAGTTTGGTTAAATAGTCGGTATTAGCTTGCAGTTTGATAGTGGCAATCTGATCAAGCATATCGACATTCAGGCTGAGCCGACAATGAAACTCTTCAGAATTAAAAGGCTTACGCAGGTAATCATTCGCACCGCTTTTTAAAAATCGTGCAGATAAGTGTGGCGCATTAGATCCTGAAATACCGATGATCACTTTATCTTCATTTGAGTAGCGTCGACGGATCTCGGTACATAACTCATCACCATTCATGCGCGGCATTTCGTTATCGGCAATGATGACAGAGATGTCGGGGTTGTTCATTAAGACGTCCAAACCTTCGACACCATCGGCTGCTTCTAGCGTTTGATATTTATGCCTGGTCAGTAGACTGTTGACATACATACGTGCATGGCGAGAATCATCGACTATCAGTACTTTTATATTCTCGTTTCGAGGGAGGCGTTGTAATTGTTTTTTTAGATACTGATAAGCTTGGCTATTTTCTTTAGTGATGTAATCAATAATTGGGTATTTTTCAACAGTTTCTCTAGTATGTTGGTCAAGATTTCCCGTCATTACAATCGTTGGAATGTCTGCTTCAACAGTATAGGGGATTGCCTCGCCTTGGGCCGCATCAGGCAAAATAAAGTCAACGATAGCACAAAAGTAAGTATTAGCTTGGATCAACGCTTTTGCTTTAGCGAGTGAGGGAGCGATATCAACCTCATAATCACACGATTCAGCGATGTGTTTTTGAACCTTGGCGGTGGCCGGTGTATCTTCAATGATTAAAATACGGCGAGTCAACGTGGTTTGCCTTAACAAAGTTGTATCTCTAAATAGTTGTAAACCGTTCTTGGTTAAAAAGCAATTTGAATAGGTAGATAAGTCACATTAATATTTATGAAATATATAGTTAGACCCCAGCAAACGTCGAAGAAAATAGGATAAGAGAGGTGCACAGAGGAATGCACCTTCAATATTTAAAGTTCGTCGTCAGCAGTATTGTATTGTTGCTGGGAAGCATCAGGGGCAATACGGGAACGCCCGAACAGTGTGTGAAATTTGCTTTTGCAAGTTGTCAGCTTTAGGTATTTGGTCCACGCACGCTCAATGATATTGCTCGGTGGGAGTTGTCCTTCCATGACATGGACAAATTGTACTTGAAAACTATTTTGTGGTTCGCAATCTTTATTGTATAAGCTTTTTAATAATACACCGTGTTGCTCAAGAGCTTGAGCTTCAGCGAGCGTAAAGTGACCGCTGCGGCTAAAGCCTCTTGGAAAGTTGGCATCATCATAAAAAGCGCGCGGGCTAGCAAAAGCATTGCGTAAGTTCGCTAGGTTCTGATCCATAACTCAATCCTCACTTTAATATTGGGTGGAGTATGGATCAGGATTTGGATTTTTTTAAACAAGTTTTTTTTATCGTAAGGAACAAAAGTGGATATAGATCTATTAAAAACTTTTGTCGAAGTAGTTAAGACCCGCCATTTTGGCCGAGCTGCTGAAAATTTGTATATAACTCAATCGGCTGTAAGCTTTAGGATCCGCCAGTTAGAACAAAGTTTGGGTGTGAATTTATTTATTCGTCAGCGCAATAATATTCAGCTAACCGCTCCGGGTGAGCGTTTGCTTCCACATGCGACGATGATTTTAACTGGGATGCAACGCGCTAAAGTTGATGTAGCCTTAGCAAATAATATGCATAAACAACTTTCCTTATCAGGTACACCCAATATTTGGGATGCATTTCTACAGTTTGGTATCAATAATATCGTCGGGGCTATGCCAGGGGTGTCGCTGGTTGCCGAAGTGAAAGCACAGCAAGAAAGTACTCGGCTCTTATTGGAGCGCACTCTTGATTTGGCTGTGTTGTTCGATCCGCCTAAAGTGGATGAATTGGTGGTACAGTCAATTCGAGATCTGCCTATTATTCCTGTAAGTACTTTTGAATGTGAAGATGCATTGGCATTTTTTAATAACCAATATGTTTATGTTGATTGGGGCACGGTATTTTCGCTTTGGCATGCAAAGCAATTCTCAGGCAGTACGTCACCTTATTTTAGAACCAGCACAGGACGTATTGCGCTTGATCTTATTATGCAATGTGGTGGCAGTGCATTTATTCCACAAGCTTTGGCAAATGATATGATAGAGCAAGGGAAGTTGTTTCATATCGATTGTGTCGATCAGGTTTCGCGAGAAATATTTATTGCTTATCACAAGGATAATGAGCAAAAAGAGCAAATAGAAACCATTACAAATTTACTGACATCTCTTGGTTAGTTTCATTTTTATGAACAAATTATGACGTGTTTTTGTTTTGGGTATTTACTTTAGGTGTTTGATTATGGGTTGTTTTTTCAATTGGCGTCAGATTTCTTTCAAAAATAAGTCAGTTTTTTTACTGTAATTGTATCTGTGTAATATTTCTGTCACTTATCACTGTCACACTGCGCGTGTTTTGAATACTACGTGTTGCGATATTGAGGAAATACACATGAAACTGACTAAATCTGCTCTTTTGTTATCAATATTGAGTGCATTATCACTAAACGCTTATGCTGACGTGTCAGTGTACGGCAAAGCAAATGTCTCACTTCAGTCAAGTGACGAAGGTGAAGGCTCTGCAACTGAAATCAAGAGCAATGCATCTCGATTTGGTTTTAAAGGCGGTGAAAAGCTAAATGACGGCTTGGAAGTGATTTATAAACTAGAGTTTCAAGTGGATTTATCGGATGCTGACTCTAAAGGTGATAAAGATAATATCACGGCACGTAACCAGTATGTTGGTTTGAAAGGCAGTTTTGGTGAGGTCGTTATTGGCCGCAATGATACTGCGTTCAAACAATCACAGGGTAAATTAGACCTATTCAATGACCTTGAAGGTGATATTAAAAATCTATTTAAAGGCGAAAACCGTCTTGGCGACTCAATTTCTTATAAGTCAGCAAGCTTTAATGGCTTTAAGTTCTTAGGGACTTTTATTGCTGAAGATAGCAAAGAAGGTGAAAACGGCTACTCAACTGCATTAACATATGGTGATAGCAAGCTGAAGAAAACAGCTCTATATGCCTCAGTTGCTATTGATAGTGAAGTAAAAGGCCGTGACGCAGTGCGTTTCGCAGTGCAAGGTAAAGTGGCTGACTTTAAACTAGGTGCAATGTATCAAACACAAGAAAAGGTTGATGGCTCAGAAGAAGCTGATGGTTATATGCTGAATGCAGCATACAGCTTTGGTGCAAACACTCTAAAAGCACAATACCAAGTACTTGACTTTGACCAAGGTGAAAAGCTTGACGGCGTTTCTGTTGGGATTGATCACAAGCTAAACAAAGCAACTAAGTTATACGCATTCTATTCAACGTTTGACGGTGATACCCAAGAAGAGCGTGACTATTTTGGTATTGGTATGGAATATAAGTTCTAATCAATACGTCCGAATATAAAAAAGGCTCAACGTCAGTTGAACCTTTTTACGTTTTATACTTGCCCTGTTAAACGTAAGTATTTTTCAGCTAAGGTATCTAAGTCTTCTTTGTGATTGGGATCTGGCTTGATGCAATCTATTGGACACACGCTGACACACGTCGGCGTATCATAATGGCCAACACACTCGGTGCATTTATCCGGGTCAATTTCGTAAATCTTCTCACCAAAATAAATAGCCTGATTTGGGCACTCCGGATCGCACATGTCACAGTTGATACACTTGCTGTTGATCATCAAAGCCATGGCTAAGCCTTTTTGAATGGATTACGCGTATCTTGATTATTATCTAAGTTACGCATTAATATCGCGTGGTCAAGATTGATATCTTCAGGCAGTGGAATTTTCACAATGTGGCCAGAGCCTTTTGCATCATCAATACGCTCACCTTTTTTGTTTTCCATATGTTCAAGGTTGAAGGCGATATTGCCTTGCGGTGTCATCAACTCCAAGCTGTGACCCGTGCAGAACTTGTTTTTAACATCAATTTCTACAAGGCCATTGTCATGACGCCCTAACACTTCACCAACAAACTGCTGCTTGTCTGACACTGAATGTCCGTACTCGTAGTTTTGATAGTCTTGGTGCGCGTGGCGTTTCAAGAAACCTTCGGTATAACCGCGATGTGCCAAATTTTCAAGAGTATGCATTAGGTTAGGATCGAATGGCTTGCCTGCTACCGCGTCATCAATCGCTTTACGGTATACTTGTGCTGTGCGTGCTACATAATAGAAAGACTTGGTACGACCTTCAATTTTTAGGCTATGTACGCCCATTTTAGTGAGTTGATCAACGTACTGTACCGCGCGCAAATCTTTAGAGTTCATGATATACGTGCCATGTTCGTCTTCAAACGCTGGCATATATTCCCCTGGGCGGCCTTGCTCTTCTAGCATAAATACATCAGAGGTTGGCTGACCTTCACCTAGCGTTGGGATCACCGATTTAGGATCGATTTTATGTACTACGTCGCCAGTTTCGGTTTCTTTGCCAGGTTTGACATCGTATTCCCAGCGGCAAGCGTTGGTGCAAGTGCCTTGGTTCGGATCTCGTTTATTGATATAGCCCGATAGCAAACAGCGGCCAGAATAAGCCATGCACAATGCGCCATGAACAAATACTTCTAACTCTGTTTGTGGGCAAAGTTCACGAATTTCAGCAATTTCTTCCAATGATAACTCACGAGATAAAATCACCCGTTCAATGCCCTGTTTTGCCCAGAACTGCACGCTGGCATAGTTCACCGCGTTCGCTTGAACCGATAAATGAATAGGCATGTCTGGCCATTTGTCACGTACCAGCATGATTAAACCAGGGTCTGACATGATCAGAGCATCCGGCTTCATGGCAATCACAGGCTCAATATCACGTAAGTAAGTTTTCACTTTGCTGTTGTGTGGTGCGATATTAGATACCACGTAAAGCTTCTTATTTTGCTGGTGAGCTTCATTGATACCGAGCGCTAAGTTATCTAAATCAAACTCGTTATTACGTACACGTAAGCTGTAGCGTGGTTGACCGGCATAAACAGCATCAGCGCCGTACGCAAAAGCGTAACGCATATTCTTTAGACTACCCGCAGGTGAAAGGAGTTCTGGCACAAACATGATAAAAACCTCATACATTGAACTGGGTGCAAGCCAGCTGTTGGGGTCAAAATTGACTCGAAATAAAAAAGTGGCGCAGTATAAATGGCCGCTGAGCTATCTGTTTTGATTTAGATCATGATTTGTTTTTCTAAGAATGATATTTACTCGCGTATAAACCGAGTCACATAACAGGTAAATGTAGTAGGTTTTTGCGTCTAAAACGCGTATAATTCGCGCCCGTTAATAATCACAACTATTTTGGAGCAAAAAAGATGGCTTTAGAGCGTACTTTTTCAATCATCAAGCCTGATGCGGTAGCTAAAAACCACATCGGTGCAATCTACAACCGTTTCGAATCAGCTGGTCTTAAGATCGTTGCTTCTAAAATGGTTCACCTTTCTCAAGAGAAAGCTGAAGGTTTCTACGCAGAGCACAAAGAGCGTCCTTTCTTTGGTGCACTAGTTTCTTTCATGACTTCTGGCCCAGTAATGGTTCAAGTTCTTGAAGGTGAAGATGCAGTTCGTAAGAACCGTGAAATTATGGGTGCTACTAACCCTGCTGAAGCACTAGCTGGTACTTTACGTGCTGACTACGCAGACAGCATCGACGAAAACGCGGTACATGGTTCAGACGCACCTGAGTCAGCTGCTCGCGAAATCGCTTACTTCTTCGCAGAAGAAGAACTTTGCCCACGTACTCGTTAATTTCGAGTTTCTGAGCAAATGAAAGAAGGGCTTTCGAGCCCTTTTTTCGTCCCAGTTGCTTTTATAACAAGGCAAGTGCTTTGCTAAATACTCATTGTTTTGAGCATTTAGCAAAGCAATTCGCTAAGATTGTTATTGTTGTGTGTTTTTTGTACAATGTGCGGCTGCTTCATTAATTTTATACCGTCACTTGAATTGAGGTTGTTTCATGGCCACTACTGAAAAAAAGATTAACTTACTTGATTTAAACCGCGAGGGCATGCGAGAGCTATTTGCATCTTTTGGTGAAAAGCCATTTCGTGCCGATCAAGTAATGAAATGGATCTACCATTTTGGTGTGGATGACTTTGAACAGATGAGCAACATCAATAAAAAGTTGAAGGCTAAACTGACGGCTGAGTGTGAGATCAGAGCGCCTGAAATTTCAGTTAAACAAGTCGCAAGTGACGGCACAATCAAATACGCCTTGTTGCTTGACGGTGGCCAAGAAGTAGAAACCGTTTGGATCCCAGAAAAAGACAGAGCTACATTGTGCGTGTCTTCTCAGGTTGGCTGTGCGCTAGAATGTACTTTCTGCTCAACGGCTCAGCAGGGTTTTAACCGTAATTTAAAAGTGTCAGAGATTATTGGTCAAGTTTGGCGTGTAGCAAAAGACATTGGTCTTCATGATGGTGATAGCACTAAGCGCCCGATCACGAATGTGGTAATGATGGGGATGGGTGAGCCATTGTTGAATATTAATAATGTGGTACCTGCTATGGAATTAATGATGGACGATTGGGCGTTTGGCTTGTCGAAGCGCCGCGTTACATTGAGTACATCTGGGGTTGTGCCTGCTCTTGATATTCTTAAAGAAAAGATTGATGTTGCTTTGGCTATTTCTTTGCATGCGCCAAATAACGAGTTGCGTGATGTGTTGGTGCCAATCAACAAAAAGTACCCAATTGAAGAGTTTTTAGCAGCATGTCGTCGTTATATCGATGGCTCTAAAGCTAACAAAGACGTCACCATTGAGTACGTGATGCTACAAGGTGTCAACGACAGTACAGATCATGCTCACGAGCTGGTGAAAGTACTAAAAGGCACACCGTCTAAAATTAACTTGATCCCTTTTAACCCGTTCCCGGGCAATGAATATGGTCGCTCAAGTAACAGTCGTATTGACCGTTTTTCTAAAGTGTTACAAGCCGCTGGCTTGACGTGTATCGTACGTCGTACGCGTGGTGATGATATTGACGCAGCATGTGGTCAATTAGTGGGTGACGTCGTGGATAGAACGAAGCGTTTAGCTAAAAAACAGCAGCGTGACGACAACGCGATTGCTGTTAATGTACAAGCAAGCTAACGCATCCGTTAAAAAACAGTCCTTACAATAAAAAAGAGATGAATTGTAAGGACTTTTAGGTAGTATAAGAGCTCAGCGTAATTACAGGATAGGTGGTGCATGCGTTCTTGGTTGAGTGTACTTTTGGGATTAAGCCTGCTTTCAGGTTGTGTGACGCAAACGAGTTCTGTCACTCGTAACAAGCCGAGTGTACGAAGCGAAGTCAATAATCAAGAAGCGGCAAAAACCCGAATTACGCTTGCTTTGCAGTACCTTAGAGCTGGCAATAATAGCCAAGCTAAGTTTAATCTTGAAAAAGCCTTACAACTTGCACCCGACCTACCGCAAGGGCACTATTCATTGGCTTATTATTATGAGCAAGTTGGAGAAACGCAACGGGCCGATAAAGCCTATCAAAAAGCGCTCGACTTAGAACCCAATGATCCGAATACACTCAATAACTACGGTGCGTTTTTATGTCGCATTGGTCAGTATGATTCTGCAAGCGAGCAGTTTTTCAAAGCGATTAATGTGCCAAGTTATCTGCGTGTTTCAAGTAGCTATGAAAACTTGGCGCTATGTGCCATTAAGCAAGATAACTTTAGCCAAGCGCAAGATTATCTTAATAGTGCAATTGCACACGATGGGCGCAGTCAATCAGCGCTGATTAGCTTGGCCGCATTGTTCTACGCCAAAAGTGATTTGCACCAAGCATTAAGAGTGCTGAAAAATTACGCAGATAAAGGTTTTATTTCATCGCGTAGTTTACTGTTAGAACATTTGCTGCATGCCAGTATGGGGCACCTACAAAAGTCACAAGAATTAGCTGATTTACTGATCCAAACATACCCAGATTCGTACCAAGCGCAAGTGCTGCTAGCAAATACGCTCGAAAAAAGTGAGTTTGTGCGTTTAAAAGAACAGTACCGAGTTGCCCAACTCAAAAGAATCACACAGAAGTCTCCTGCACGTATGAGCATGCAGCCGCAAATTAAAATCAAACGCAAAGTGCCGAGTGAGGAGACACAACCAAGCGGAATAGATAAACGTGATAGCAGCAAAAGTGTTTCTTTAAAGCCCCAAACTCAATTCACAGCGGATTCAGGTCAAGCGACTAATATAGTGCAGCAAAGAGTTACTACAGCATCACAGGATAAACCTGCTGAAATAGCTCTGAAATCTAAGCCATCCGGACAGGTCCGCTTTTATGAACCTGATCCTAGCGAAGTACGCTTTAAACCAAACTCAGGCATATTAGTTCAACAGCTGCAAGTACAGCGCAATGTATCATTACATTCTTTACCCCTTTTGAATGAGGATGTGCGTGCGCCAAAAGTGCCTTTTCATGTGCTTGAATTTGGTGAAAACTTATTTAGTTTGTCGGTAAAATACAGCATAAAACTCGTTAAATTGCTGCAATGGAATAATTTAAAGGAATCCGATAAAGTGGTTGCAGGACAAAAGATTTACTTGAATAATCCTGCCATCACCCATGCGATACAAGCTGGCGATACTTTACTCAAAATTGCGACTCAGCATGGACTGTTGATCGATGACTTAATGCGATGGAATAAGTTAACGCCCGACGTGGCCTTACGAGAAGGTCATGGCATATTGATAGTGGACCCTGATAGTTACGTCTTATGAAACCAGAAAATATAGAAATGGAAGAACAGGCTCTCAGCCTCGGACAATCATTACATGCTGCAAGAAGTGCGGCCGGACTGAGCATTGAGGATATTTCTGCGCGATTAAAATTAACAGAGTCTCAGATAGTTAAACTAGAACAAGATGATTATCTTGATCTTGGCCCCATAACATTTGTACGTGGCTATGTCAGAGCGTATAGTCAGCTATTGGATCTAGATGTTGAACAGACGCTGTCTTTGGTGTCGTCGCCAAGTTCGGCTGAGTCAACCAAGAAGATGCAAAGCTTTTCAAGGCGAACAGAAAAAGAAGCCAGTGATAATCGTCTTATGATCATCAGCTATTTGATTTTAGCTGTGGTAATAGGCTCATCCGGTTTGTGGTGGTGGCAGACAAGCACTGAGGCAGTGGTTCAACCACAATCGATACAACCCAAAACTGCTTTAAAGAGCAGTACAGCTCAACCTATAGAAAGTTTTGGTCAGATTGAGTCAAAAAATGCGAATGAGGCGCCAGCCGAACAAACATCAGAACCTGAACAGGCAGATGGTGCTGTTTCAGTAGACAGTGTCAGTGAGGCAGAATCTAGCGTGACAGTAGAGCAAACGCCAGAGACTCCAGCGCTTGAGATTCAGCAAGCCGAACCCGTTGTGTCACCTCAGACTATTGAGCAGTCAAATGAGTCAGTGGCGGCGTCTACAAGCCAGGAAAATAGTGACTTAAACACTGTGGTCATGCGTTTTAGTGATGATAGTTGGGTTGAAATTTTTGACGCGACTGAAGAGCGCATTGCCTTTGGCATAAAAAAAGCGGGTTATACAATGACCGTGCAAGGTCAGGCGCCTTTCTCAGTGGTGCTAGGCAAACATCAAGTGGTAGAGGTGGAGCTTGATGGCCAGTTGATAGATTTATCAGCACTACCTCGTAATCGTTTAGCAAAATTTAAATTACCGTTAGCAGAGTAACCGTCTATGTTTTCAGAATCACCCATTAAGCGCAGAAAATCAACACGCATATACGTGGGCAATGTGCCTATTGGTGATGGTGCGCCTATCGCTGTGCAGTCTATGACGAATACCAATACCATGGATGTGGATGCCACCGTTGCGCAGATAAGAGCCATTCAAGATGCTGGTGCTGACATTGTACGTGTATCAGTACCAACCATGGATGCCGCTGAAGCGTTCAAAAGCATCAAAGAGCAGGTGGATATTCCGCTTGTTACCGATATTCATTTTGATTACCGTATCGCGCTGAAAGTGGCTGAATACGGGGCCGATTGTTTACGCATCAATCCAGGTAATATTGGCTCTGAAGATCGTATTCGTGCGGTGGTTGATGCCGCGGCTGAGCGTAATATTCCAATTCGTATTGGTGTAAATGGCGGTTCTTTGGAGCGCGATCTGCAGGAAAAGTACGGTGAACCAACCCCAGAAGCCTTGTTAGAGTCTGCGATGCGCCATGTGGAAATATTGCAGCGCTTGAACTTCGACCAGTTCAAAGTGTCGGTAAAGGCGTCGGATGTATTCTTAGCGGTGGGGGCTTATCGCTTATTGGCCAAAGAAATTGACCAGCCTTTACATTTAGGGATAACTGAAGCCGGTGGTTTTCGAGCAGGTTCGGTTAAATCTGCAGTTGGCCTTGGTATGTTATTAGCAGAAGGGATCGGTGATACGTTACGTGTGTCATTAGCGGCTGATCCAGTTCAAGAAATTAAAGTTGGCTTTGATATTTTAAAGTCACTGAGAATACGTTCTCGTGGTATTAACTTTATCGCCTGTCCAAGTTGTTCTCGTCAAGAATTTGATGTGGTGAATACAATGAACCAGCTTGAAGAGCGTTTAGAAGATATAACGACGCCAATTTCTGTATCAGTGATTGGTTGCGTTGTTAACGGCCCAGGAGAAGCCTTGGTGAGCGATATCGGTTTAGCTGGGGCGAACCGTCGTTCAGGTCTTTATATTAATGGTGAACGCCAAAAATTGAGAATTGATAACGACAACATTGTTGAACAGTTAGAAGAACAGGTGCGTGACTTTGTGGCTAAAAAAGAGCAACAGGGTGAAATTGATATCAAGACAATAGAGTAATCCAAAACTTATATTTTTAGAACGTTGGTGCATATTGCCATGTTGGCCACTAGGTCGCATTTTTAGCCGGTTTGGGTATAATGAGCGATTAACTTTTAGGTTAGTCGGGCTCATTGCGGCGATTGCATTGATAATAAACAGATTTATTTAGGAATTTCAGTGGCAAAACAAATTCAAGCAGTTCGTGGTATGAACGACTGTCTGCCGGGTACAACACAAATTTGGCAGAAAGTAGAAGACATTTTAAGAAAAACGGTTGCATCTTACGGCTACCAAGAGATCCGCTTTCCTATCGTAGAGTCAACAGACTTATTCAAGCGCTCGATTGGCGAAGTGACCGATATCGTAGAAAAAGAAATGTATACCTTTGAGGATCGCAGTGGCGATAGCTTAACACTGCGTCCAGAAGGGACGGCGGTGTGTGTGCGCGCAGGTAATCAGGCCGGTTTGCTGTATAACCAAGAGCAACGCTTATGGTACATGGGCCCTATGTTTCGCCACGAGCGTCCTCAAAAAGGTCGCTATCGTCAATTCCATCAGTTTGGTGTTGAAACTTATGGTATGGCAAGTGCCGATATTGATGCCGAAGTGATACTCATGACAGCTCGCTTATGGAAAGAGTTTGGCATTAGCCAGTATGTGAAGTTAGAGCTGAACTCTTTAGGCTCAAATGAAGCTAGAGCCACTTACCGAGATGCGTTGATCGCATTTTTGGAGCAACATGTAGACCGTCTTGATGAAGACAGCAAGCGCCGCATGCACAGTAACCCGCTGCGTGTACTTGATAGTAAAAATGCTGAAGTGCAGGCATTATTAGTTGACGCGCCAAAGTTATCTGAATACTTAGATGAAGAGTCTCAGGCACATTTTAAAAATTTATGTGAACGTTTGGATGCAGCAGGCGTCGAATACCAAGTTAATGAAAAGCTGGTTCGCGGCTTGGATTACTACAATCGCACTGTATTTGAGTGGGTGACTGATAGCCTTGGCGCCCAAGGAACCGTGTGTGCAGGTGGTCGCTACGATGGACTCGTTGAGCAATTAGGTGGTAAAGCAACCCCTGCTGTGGGCTTTGCTATGGGCCTAGAGCGTTTAGTGCTTATGCTTCAGGAACTCGAGTGTGTTGGTGACATTCGTCGTAATGCGGATGTGTATGTTGCTGCAATGGGGGATAAAGCGAGTATTCAAGCACCTGTGATTGCAGAACAGCTACGCAATGATGTGATTGGGCTACGCGTGATGGTTCACGCCGGTGGCGGTAATTTTAAGAAACAACTAAAGCGTGCAGATAAAAGCGATGCCTTGGTGGCGTTGATCTTAGGTGAAGATGAGCTAGCCGAAGGCAAAGTAACCGTGAAATATCTGCGAGAACAAAAAGAACAGATTACAGTGTCGTTGGATGAGATTAAAACTCTATTACAAGCGCTGATAGCATAAGAGGTTAGAATGGAAATTTACTCAACAGAAGAACAACAAGCCGAAGCAATAAAACGATTTTTTCGTGAAAATGGCGTCTCTTTAGCGTTGGGCATCGTGATTGGTCTTGGTGGCCTATACGGCTGGAAAGCTTATAACCAGCATCAAATCGACACAGCAGAAGCTGCATCAGAGGCTTATAACAAGTTTGTTGAAAGTGATGATGTTGTTGCCGCGAGCGACAGCTTTGTAAAAGAAAATGCAGATTCTAACTATGCGGTCTTGGCTGCATTTGTTGCGGCGAAAGAAGCGGCTGATAAGCAACAGCTTGATGTTGCAGCACAAAAATTACAGTGGGCTGCAGATAACGTTAAAAGTGATGAGTTAAAAGCCACTGCTTTAATTCGCCTTGCTCGTGTTCAACTTGCTCAAGCGCAATTTGATGCGGCTGTTGCAACGCTAAACAAACCAATGCCAGAGAGTTTTAAAGCACAAGTTGCCGAAATCAAAGGTGACGTGTTCTTAGCGCAAGGTGATAAAGCACAAGCGAAAGCACAGTACCAAGCTGCTTTAGATGCGTCAAAAGATGCCGCTAACAACCTGCTAAAGATTAAGTTGGACGATTTAGCTACAGCGCAACCTGCTGCCTAGGAGTCGTCATGAGAAAGCTTAGTATGGCCACCTTGGCGCTATGTATGGCGTCGTTGTTGGGATGTTCATCGAGTGATGAAGAAGAGTTGGTATTACCTGAAGTTAATAACCAATTCGAAACTCAGGTTGTTTGGCAAGAGTCGGTCGGCAGTGGTGTTGAGCACTACTTTTCTCGTCTGAGTCCAACAGTATACAAAGATACCGTTTTTGTTGCAGAGCGATATGGTGCCGTTAAAGCGCTGAACTTGGAAACAGGTAAAACGCTTTGGGAGACAGATACACGTAAAGACCCTGCTTTTTGGCCTTGGGAAGATAACGACAGTGCTAAGCTTTCGGGCGGTATCTTACAGGCTTACGGTAATGTTTATATCGGTTCTGAACATGGCGAAGTAATTGCCTTAAATAGGGACTCGGGTGAAATAGTTTGGCGTAAAAATGTACCGGGTGAAGCGCTATCGTCACCAGCTGCTGGCGACGGTTTAGTGTATGTGAACTTAGGCTCTGGTAAACTGCTGGCATTGCACCCTGATACAGGTGAAGAGCGCTGGCGCCACGAGCAGGAAGTGCCAGCTCTGACTCTTCGCGGATTAAGTTCACCGACAGCCGGCAATGGCGGGGTGTTATTTGGTGAAGAAAGTGGCAAGCTTTCGGTATTAATTGCTGAAAATGGCTACACCGCTTGGAGTGCTGATGTATCAATCGCAGAGGGTGCTTCTGAGTTTGAGCGTTTGGTTGACGTTGATACTCAACCCGTTGTGAGCGGTTCACTCGCTTATGCAATCGGCTATAATGGTAATTTAGTTGCTGTTGATGTGCGTAGTGGTAATGTTGTTTGGAAACGCGAATACAGCAGCTACCGTGATTTAACCATTGAATTGAATGTTATCTATTTGGTCGATAGTGAAGGTGTGATTTATGCACTCGATAAAGACTCAGGTATTGAACGTTGGAGCCAACCTGCGCTTAGAGGGTGGTATTTAACGGCACCAGCAGTTGCAGGTAATTATCTGGCCGTTGGTGATCAAGAAGGTAACTTACATTGGTTGGATAAACAAACGGGTCAACTTGTAGCAAGAGAATCGTTTGATAGCTCAGGCTTTTTTGTTCAACCAATCACGGCTGACGACAAGCTGATTGTATACACCCGTGATGGTGAAGTAAGCGCAGTAAAAATTCCATAACACTTAATGTAAGTTAAGTATGTTAAGGCTTCGCATTGCGAAGCCTTTTGTTGTTTATTAAAGAGGTAGTCTATGCTTCCGGTGATCGCTCTTGTTGGGCGACCTAATGTGGGCAAATCCACACTGTTTAACCGCTTAACGCGTACTCGAGATGCGCTTGTGGCTGATTTTCCAGGTCTGACTCGTGACCGTAAATATGGGCAAGCCAACTATGATGGCTACGAGTTTATTGTGGTTGATACAGGCGGTATCGATGGCTCTGAAGAAGGCATTGAAACCGAAATGGCAGAACAATCGCTATTAGCGATTGAAGAAGCGGATATCGTCCTGTTTTTAGTCGATGCGAGAGCCGGTATGAATGCTGCTGACCAAGCGATTGCCCAGCACTTGCGTAAGCAGCAAAAAAAGTGTTTTGTCGTTGCCAATAAAACAGATGGTATAGACGCTGATTCCAATTGTGCTGAGTTTTATCAATTAGCACTGGGCGAGGTACATCAAATTGCAGCAGCACATGGCCGTGGTGTTACTCAGTTACTTGATTTAACGCTACAACCTGTGATTGCCGAGCTGGCAGAGCAAGATGATGATATTGAACACGATGATAGCGAGATAGCAGAGCTTTATCTTGAAGGTGAAGGCGCTGAAGACGGTAAAACGGGCTTTGAAGATAAGCCAATTAAGCTTGCCATCATTGGTCGCCCAAATGTAGGTAAATCTACACTTACTAACCGTATTTTAGGTGAAGAGCGTGTGATTGTGTACGATATGCCGGGTACCACACGTGATTCAATCTACATTCCAATGACTCGTAATGAGCGTGAGTATGTGCTCATTGATACAGCAGGTGTACGCAAGCGTAAAAAGGTTAGCGATGTCGTTGAAAAGTTTTCAGTGATCAAAACGCTTAAAGCGATTGAAGATGCCAACGTGGTATTATTGGTTGTAGACGCAAGAGAAGGCATTTCTGATCAAGATTTAAGCCTACTTGGCTTTGCCTTAAACTCTGGACGTTCGTTAGTGATAGCGGTGAATAAATGGGATGGGCTTGACGATTACGTAAAAGAGCGTATTAAGTCAGAACTTGACCGTCGTCTTGGCTTTATTGATTTCGCTCGTTTGCATTTTATTTCTGCACTTCACGGCACGGGTGTTGGTCACCTGTTTGAATCGGTTGACGAAGCTTATGAGTCGGCAACTAAGCGTATTAGTACGGCAATGCTGCGCAGAATTATGGATATGGCACAAGCGGATCACCAGCCACCATTGGTCCGAGGTCGCCGTGTTAAGCTTAAATATGCGCATGCGGGTGGTTACAACCCGCCTAGAATCGTTATTCATGGTAACCAAGTACATGATTTGCCAGACAGCTATAAGCGCTATTTGATGAATTATTATCGTAAAGCCCTGAACATCATGGGGACGCCTATCAAGATTGAATTCCGTGAAGGGGACAACCCTTATGCTGGGCGTAGCAATAAGATGACCTTATCACAAAAGCGTAAATTAAGAGCGTTTACTAAAGAAAATCGCAACAAATCGTAGCGATGAGCTTTTATGCAGATTGATAACAGCGGCACCTAATGGTGCCGTTTTTTATGCTGTTCTATCTAGTACATACCTTTTTACAAACTGTTTTACGGCTATTTTTGTAGCCTAGGTTGTATTTTGCTCACTTTTGACTTTATGCTTAGTAAGCAGCAAACATTGAAGTATGTTGCTTTTTCTTATCTGGGTGAGTTATGACACGGTTTGCAAAAACAATTATCTACGTTGATAACGTTGAAGAAGTCCTCGATTTTTATTATCAAGCATTTGGCTTGAGTGCGTTATCGGTAAATGAAAATGCCAGTTATGGCGAGCTAGATACAGGTGAAGTGATCTTAGCATTTGCCAATCATCCATTGGCTCAGGCGCAGTTCAAACAAAGTTATATTCGTGCCCAACCTAAACAGCCTGCATTGGGGTTTGAACTTACCTTATGTTGTCAAAATGTCAGTGAGAGTTACGATAAAGCAGTGATTGCGGGTGCAGAGCCATTAATGCCACCCAACGCAAAAGGTGAGCACGCACAAGCTTATGTGCGTGCAATAGAAGGTACTCTAGTGGCGTTAGTCAATGAGCGCACGAGCTAAGCCAACGGGCTCTATCTCCAAGCAAACGTTGTCATCATTCCAGTTTAAGCCGAATAAGGCTTGGTCTTCATTCAAATCTTCGACCCATTCATCCAAAAACTCATCCAAAGAAATCTCAATGGGCGTGTAGTCCTGCCATTCTTCTTTACATTGTGCCTTCGCTTTTTGTTCGCTGTCCCACACGAGCAGCACATCGGTCTCTTCAAATTGATTCGACTCAACAACTACCACGCCACCATCGTCCGCGCCAAGTGCCCAAATTTGTGCATTCAAACGAACTTGTTCTACGAAGGTGACTAATTCAGATTCTATTTCGATGTCGCTCATTGCGTTTACCTTAAAAAGTTGGGTATTTAATTCCTAGGATTGGAAGAAGAGCTACCTGCAAGGCTGTGATGCTCATTCAGGAACTTCACTAACTCGCTATGGTGACTAAAGTCGCTTAAACTTCTAAACTCAATCCAATCTAGCAAGCAGTATAAACTGATCTTAAGATAGTCGCAGTCTAAAAACGCGCTTTTTGTGCATTGTGTATTAAGTTCTGTTAGTACCGCATCGATACGTTCACGCTGTAAATTGAAAAATAAACTATCACTTTGTATGTCAAAGTCCGAGCGACTACATAGTAGCAATTCTATGAGCGAGTCATTACATGCGTTTATTTGTACTAACTGATTTTCTTGCCAATAGGATAATTTCTCTAAAGAAAACTTGTCACTCAGATAACGATGGATCAAGTTTGAATCGCAAATTTTATGCTCACCGTCAATTAGGAAAGGAATTTTTCTCGCTGGGTTGTTAGCGATTAATGTTGCCCTGTCTTGCTCGTTAAATATGTCTAAGTGCTGATAGCTAATGTTTAGATTGTGATGTGCGATCAGCATTCTAATGCGTCGAGCGTATGGAGATGTGTTGGAACCAAACAGTTGCATAAAAAATCCTTGTAATTATAAATATAAAAAAAGCCGCATGCAGCGGCTTCCCTGAATTAATGCTAAATCAATCTGAGCGGCTTGTCACTTCCAATAGGTGAAAACCAAATTGTGTTTGCACGGGGCCTTGTACTTCGTTAACGGGCGCTGAAAAAACGACTTTATCAAATTCTGGCACCATCATACCAGGGCCAAATTCTCCAAGTGCCCCACCATCTTGGCCTGATGGGCAACTTGAGTACTGTTTCGCTAGTTCCCCGAAGTCTTCGCCTGCAGCAATGCGTGCCTTCAAATCTAAGCATTCTGCTTCACTTTCGACCAAGATATGTCTTGCGCTTGCAACTGTCATACACTCTCCAATATTCGCCTGTTATTTTTATTGCGTATTTTTTATTCTAATACAAGAGTGTCAAAATCACACTATTTCGTGTTCAATGCTTTCTCAATTGCAGTCGTAAGTTCTTCCGATAATGGTTTAGTACGGCTATTAAACCGGCTTATCGTTTTACGGTCAGCCGACACAAGATATTTGTAAAAATTCCAGTTTGGTGAACTCGTTTGCTCGTTTAAGTGTTTAAAAATTGGGTTAGCATCACTGCCTCTTACTTCTGAGGTCGCCAGCATAGTAAAAGTAACGCCATAATTTACAAAGCACACTTTTGCCGTCTCTTTCTCGTCATTTTCTTCTTGAAAAAAGTCATCTGATGGAAAGCCCAAAATGACTAAACCTTGCTCTTTATATTTTTGATTGAGTGCTTCGAGATCTTTAAACTGGTCGGTAAAGCCACAGTTGCTCGCTGTGTTTACAATGAGTAAAGGTTTGTTCTTAAACTCGCATAGGTTGATCGTCTGTTCTGAACGAAGCTTGCGCAATTCGACATTAGTAAAATCGTTACATTCATTTGCAGATAAACTGCCACTAGAGATCAAAGCGCTTAATAACAACGACAGGCTTAATGATTTTTTAAACATCTGCTTTCCTTAAAATATTAACTTCACTTATCATACGCCATTATTCAGTGTGGCGATCAGGTTTTATGGTGATATGACAATTAGACGAGCCAAATTAAGCGATCTTAAGTGTATTGTTGAGATTTATAATGAAACGATTGCCAGTAGAATGGTCACTGCCGATACTGAACCCTCGAGCGTTGAAGATAAGTTGGCTTGGTTTGATACACACCACGATGAGCGCCCCTTGTTCGTTTTTGAACGCGAAGCGCAGGTACTTGCTTGGCTGAGTTTTAAATCATTTTATGGACGCCCTGCTTACGATGGCACCTGTGAAATCAGTATTTATATCACTCAAAGTGCAAGAGGTCAGGGGCTGGGGAGTAAATTGCTAGAGTTCGCAGAGTCCCATGCTCCGAGTATCCAGATTTCAAATATCCTCGGCTTTATTTTTAGTCACAATAAACCGAGTATTCGACTATTTGAGCGTCATAACTATGCTAAGTGGGGAGAATTACCAAATATCGCCTGCATGGACAACAATCATTTCAGCTTAACGATCATGGGAAAGTCTTTGCTAGAAAATTGTAAAGGCTCATAATTTGAAATCTCGTCTACACTAGGTAAAGGCAAGAATAACACCATGTAGGCTAATGACTAACAAAGTATTGATCATCGACAGCAACAGTGTTCTGGCTATGCGACTAAAGGTTTTATTTGAACTTTTAGGCGGAGATGTTGAGCACATTCATTATCGAATGCTCAGTCAACTAACTGATTTTGAACAATATGACGCAATCACCATTGCCAATGGGATACCCAATCGATATTTGGATTTGCTGTCAGAATTACGTCAACATGAAAAATTGATCCTACTTGCCCCCAAGCCTGATAACGCAGAGCAACTTGCGCTGTTTAGTCAATTCAATAGAGTACTGCCTAACGGGATTGTTGTTTACCCCTTTTTTTCGAACAAAGAAATCACCAATTTATTAGAGCGGGTTTTTGAAATTGGCGGCGAGCACGGCATAACGCTGCCATCGGTGCTTATTGCCGATGACTCTTTGGATCGACTTGGTCAACTGGCGACCAGTTTGTCGGGGGCTCAGTTGCAGGTGTATACCGCTAGTACATCTACAGAAGCTCTGGCGCAAGCACAAGAGCAAAGCATTGATGTACTCATTAGTGTGTTTCACTCCCATGACAAATCGGCAATTAGTCTGTTCAAAGAGCTCAAGTTACTCAACCCCAATTGTCGTTGTTTGTTGTTCACAGATAAAGCAGATCAGGTAGATATGCTACAGGCTATTCGCCAAGGCGTAGATGATGTTTTGATAAGTCCGTTCGACGATGGCGATATGCTGAAATCACTTCATAAGCTTTGGCAAACTGAGCTACTGAAAAGGCATAATCAAGAACTGGTTGGGCGCTTGCAAGACACGGTAGATGCGCTAATCGAACGAGACAGCTTATTAAGAGTGATATACAAACATACGCCAGATCCCATCATGTTATTTACGCGTGATGGCAATATTATTGAGGGGAATGATGCCTGTGTTGAGTTATTTCACTCATCGCAGGAGCAGATACAATCGAGCTCAATATTTGACATTTTTGACCGAGAGTCAGTTGCCAATTTAAAATCACAAATATTTGAATTAAAAGGAGGAAGAAGCTTCGATTGTGAGCTTTTACTTCCTTCGGATGAAATGCCGGTTCCTCTTATGGGTACATTTCATGAAATAGACCATCACGGTGAATTGGCATTTTCTGTCATCCTAAAAGACGTATCCTACCTTAAGAAAAAGCAGCAGGTATTAGAAGAAGCAAAAGAAGTGCTAGAGGCTGAGGTACAAGCTAGAACCGCACAGCTTCAAAAAGCAAAAGAAGCGGCGGAAGCAGCTAACATCAGCAAATCAGAATTCTTAGCTAATATGTCTCATGAGCTTCGCACTCCAATGCACTCAATTTTGAGTTTTGCACGATTTGGTATTGAAAAGCTTGAAGCTGGCGAAGTGCCCATAGACAAACTTGAGAAATATCTATCCCGAATAGAAACCAGCGGTGAGCGTTTATTAAGGTTGCTTAATAACTTGTTGGATTTATCCAAGTTAGATGCGGGCCGATTTCCGTTCACACCCGAGTTACATGACTTGGTTGGCATTATTAAAACCGGTATCGATGATGTATCAGGATCAGCATTGGCGAAACATGTAGAGTTTCAACTTGAATGTGCGGAAAGCTCACTAATAGCCTCGTGTGATAAAGAGCAAATCAATCAGGTGATCAGAAACCTATTGGGCAATGCCGTTAAATTTAGCCCTGAGTATGGACATATTGGCATCGAAATCACTCAATTAGAAGGCAAGGTTAAAATTGAGATATGGGATCAAGGGGTTGGTATTCCAGAAGATGAGTTAAGCCAAATATTTTCAAAGTTTGTGCAAAGTAGTAAGACGAATAGCGGTGCAGGTGGAACGGGTTTAGGGTTAGCTATTTGTAAGGAGTTTGTGCTGCTTCACAAAGGGTGCATTTGGGCAACAAACAATGAACCTACGGGGGCCATAATGCATATTGAACTCCCATTGAGTCAACATTAGTTGGTGATAACTCGCACAATGTACAAAGCAAGACTATAACTAATTCAGGTAACCATTTTTTTAGAAGGAGTTTGTGTATGGCACTGCAACGTGTTCTCGCCGTGGATGATGAGCCATTCAACCTCGAAATTATCGAAGAAATCCTTGAAGATTTAGACTTTGACTTAAAAACTGCCAGTAGTGGCCCCGAGTGCTTAGACATGCTTAAAGAGTTTGATCCTCAAGTGGTTTTACTCGATGTTAGCATGCCGAAAATGAACGGTTATGAGGTGTGTCGAGCTATCAAAGCTAACCCTGAAACCAACCATATAGTGGTGATGTTTGTATCTGCCAGAGGCTCTGTTGAGGAAAGGATGGAAGGCTATGCTGTGGGTGCTGAAGACTACATAGTTAAGCCATTTGGGCAAGGTGAGTTGACGACAAAGTTGATAAAGCTAGGTCAAATGTTGTTGGAAAAAGATATCTTAGAGCAACAAGTTGAAGATGCCACAACCACTGCCTTTAGTGCAATGGCCAACAGCAGTGAAATGGGGCAAATAGTAAACTATATTGAACATATTGGTTCAATTGATAATATCCCTAATCTAGCAAGTGCGCTCATAAACTGCTTATCACACTTTGGCTTGAGCTGTAACTTAGAAGTTCGAACAGAGGGTGAGCGGATGCATTATGCCACTTCTGGTATATGTTCACCCATTGTGTTGGAGCTTTTCGAAATACTTAAGTCGAAAGGACGTTTACACGAATTTACTAACCGAATTTTAGTTAACTACGAATATATCAGTGCATTGATATTGAACATGCCAGAAGACGACAATGAAAAACATGGTCGGATCAGGGACCATATTTGTTTTATTGTCAGTGTAACTGAGCAGCAGTTATTGGCCATTATGACACGCAATGAATTACGTGCGCAGCAAACAAACTTGAATGGTGCGATAGCTATGATCAATAGCAAATTCAAAAGTTTGTTACACCTATTGGAAAACAATCGCAAACAGAATGAGCAAGTTTTTAGAAAGTTACAAGAGCAATTTGAGCATCGTATCCCAACCATGGGTTTAGATGAGGATCAGGAGCTTTTCATCTATCGACACGTTGATGACGCAATTCAGAAGTCTGTGGCGAGAGAAGAGTCATTAATGCAAGTGAAGCTGGCATTTAGTGAAATAGAATCCGACTTATCGACATTAAGTAATAAAGTAGACGATACGTAAATACCTAGGCTATATTGACCTTTAAGCATCTCTAGGTAGGCCTTTTTCGATGATCCGTATTAAACGTTTGTGTTTTCGGCTTTGTGCATTTTGTTTTGCTGCTTGTTGATCAATGGCCCAGCGAATGTGTTCAGCGACAAGTTGTGAAGCTGAGTCGAGCTTAGCTTCGAGCGCCTGAACAATCCTAGGGCTAAATGGCGCGTTGCCTAATCCAACAGCTAGGTTTCGCAGCCACCTTTCATGGCCTATGCGTCGAATAGGACTCCCTTCTGTATTTTTTAAAAAGGTGTGTTCATCCCACGCAAATAGCTCGACCAATGCTCGGTCTTTCAAGGCAGTACGTGCCGAAAAGTCTTGCTCTTTAGTCAATTGGCCAAAGCGATTCCAAGGGCAAACGAGCTGGCAGTCATCACAACCGTATACTCTGTTTCCGATAAGAGAACGATATTGCTCGGGGATTGCACCTTGTAGTTCAATAGTAAGATAAGAAATACATTTACGTGCATCCACCACGTAGGGCTCGACAATAGCACCTGTAGGACAAAGTGTTATGCATGCATTGCATTGTCCGCATCCTTCGCTGGTTTGTGGTTCGTCAGTAGGTAGTGGTATATCCACAAACAACTCCCCTAAAAAAAACCAAGAGCCTGCTTTTTTTTGGATGAGTAAACTATTTTTACCACGCCATCCAAGCCCGGCTTTTTCTGCTAGCTGTCTTTCTAAAACAGGGGCAGAATCGACAAAGGGTCTAAATCCCAACTCAGAGACATCATCGGCAATTTTTTTGCCTAAATGTTTAAGGCGATTGCGAATCAGCTTGTGGTAGTCACGGCCTAATGCGTAACGACTAATATAGGCCGTTTCTTTATTTGCCAAGGTTTTGGCAAAACTTGCGTCAGGTGGCAAGTAGTGCATGGTTACGCTGATCACGCGTTGAGTGCCAGGCACTAGTTCAGCAGGGCGAGCACGTTTCATACCGTGCGCAGCCATATAGTCCATTTCTCCGTGATAGCCATTATCTAGCCAATGTTGCAGTTGGGCTTCATGTTTGGAAAGGTCTACATCAGTGATCGCAACATCTGCGAATCCCAGTTCTTTACCCCATTGCTTAATTTTTTTGGCCAGTTCAATATAATTAATACTATCAGTAGTCACGGAACGTTTATCTTGGAAGCTAAATACACTACTAATCTACCACAAGTCGCTTATAGCGCCCAGCAAGTGAAGCAATTTGAAGAAGAAGCGGCACTGCAAGCGGGATATAATTTGTCACAATTAATGCAGTTTGCGGGCGAGGCACTTTTCTCCTTATTTGATCACGAACTGGTGAGCGCTCAGCGTATCTTGCTTTTGGCAGGCAAAGGCAACAATGCAGGAGATGCTTACGTGTTGGCCAAACTACTTTATCAATCGGGTAGAGAGGTGCTTGTTTATAGTATTGAACCTCCTTCTTTGCTGACAGGTGATGCCAAAAGTGCTTATCAGAAGGCACACGAATTGGCGGTACCTATGACTGATAAGGCGCCTGAAATTGAGGATTACTGTGTCATAGTCGATGGTGTATTTGGTACGGGTTTTCGGGGGCAGCTTACCCCAGCACTAAAATCACTTTTTACAGCTTGTAAAAAGAGTAAGGCTACACGCTTGAGCATTGATATCCCAAGCGGTGTGAACGGCACCACAGCCCAAGTAGCAGA
This sequence comes from Pseudoalteromonas sp. ABE4_541, assembly GCF_056312285.1. Taxonomy (NCBI): domain Bacteria; kingdom Pseudomonadati; phylum Pseudomonadota; class Gammaproteobacteria; order Alteromonadales; family Pseudoalteromonadaceae; genus Pseudoalteromonas; species Pseudoalteromonas sp. ABE4_541. The sequence goes on along the minus strand of NZ_JBSVEM010000007.1, from coordinate 88,877 downwards.
GGGGTCATTCGAGGCAAATATTACTATGACGTTTATTGGTCTTAAGCAAGGGTGTTTAACTGGCGCTGCAAAGGCACATAGTGGCACACTTTTATATGCGCCACTTGAAGTAGGTAACAAATTTGCTGAATTAGTTCAAAGCTCAATTTCGTCATTAGACCAAAAAAGTTTATTCGCATTGGCACCAAAAAGAGCACTCACCAGTTATAAAAATCAGTGTGGGCATGTACTTTTGGTTGGTGGTAACAAGGGAATGGCGGGCGCAATTCGTTTAGCAGCAGAAGCTTGCTTACGAAGTGGTGCAGGTTTGGTAAGTGTTGCTACTCACCCTGATAATGTTGCGATGGTTTTACAAGGGCGTTATGAATTAATGGTGCATGGTATTGATTCTGATAGCGATTTAGAACCGCTGATGGCAAAAGCTGATATTTTGGTAGTAGGCCCAGGGATGGGGCAAGATGAATGGGCTCATCGTCTTTTTAACTTTTGCCTAGCATTTCCTAAGCCAGTTGTCTGTGACGCGGATGGTCTCAATATGCTGGCAAAAAGTGAGCAGCGTTTTAACTCTGCGGTGCTTACGCCACATATGGGAGAGGCGAAGCGATTACTTGCAGATACAAGTGATTTTGACGAGCATGCGCGTTTTAATACCGTAACACAGTTGGTCGCGCAATACGCAGCAACGGTGGTATTAAAAGGACCGGGTTCGTTGATTGGAGATAGCCGTGGCATAAATATTAACCGTTCAGGCTGCGCAGCGATGGCAAGTGCTGGGATGGGCGATGTGTTGTCTGGTATAATCGGCGGATTATTAGCGCAGGGTATGCCGATATTTGCTGCAACTAGCTTAGCTGTGTATATTCATGGTTTAGCTGCACAAATTGCCGCCAAAGACGGTGAAAAAGGACTCCTTGCCAGCGATTTATTTATTTATATTCGACGTTTACTGGGGTAAATATGAACAATACTTTCAACCTTCACCTTGCTGACGAGGCGCAAACCGTTGCGATGGGCACGCGTCTAAGTCAATTGATTAAAGAAGGTGCGGTGTTGTTTTTACATGGCGACTTGGGAGCCGGTAAAACCACCCTGACGCGAGGTATTGTGCAAGGCCTTGGCCATACAGGCAAAGTAAAAAGCCCAACCTATACTTTAGTTGAACCCTATGAGTTAGATGATGTCTCAATATATCATTTCGATTTATATCGTTTAGGTGATCCCGAAGAACTAGAATATATGGGTATACGAGACTATTTTAGCCAACAAGCTGTTTGCGTCATTGAGTGGCCAGAGAAAGGTTTTGGATTTATTCCAACACCTGATTTGAATGTGACAATGTCATATCAGGGTGAGCAGCGAGAAATAACAATAAGCGCTGAGACACGGCGAGGACAGAAAGTCATAGATAATTTAGGACATGATGCGTAGTTTCCAAAACATAAAAAATTGGATTTGGTATGCCTTGCTGCTCAGTGTGAGCCACTTAGCATACGCACAGAACAAGATGGAAGGCGTGCGCGTTTGGCCATCTCCTGATAGCACTCGGGTGGTATTTGATTTATCACAAAAGCCCGATTACAGCTACTTTATGCTCAAAAACCCTTTGCGCCTTGTAGTGGATCTAAACGATACCAAAAAAGTCGATTCATTGCCCGAGATCCCAGTGGAACATCGCATCATTAAAAAGCTCCGATATAGCAAAGCAAAGAATTCACACAGTACGCGAGTGGTGTTCGATTTGAGCAGAAGTGCTAAACCTGTTGTTTTAGCGCTTGCGCCTGCTGGGCCATATAAAAATAGGCTGGTCGTTGATTTATATGCACAGCAAACAAGTTTGTATAGCAATGATAAAAACCAGTCGAAAAAGCGCGAACGTTTGACAGATAGAGATATTATTATTGCTATTGATGCAGGGCATGGGGGGGAGGATCCGGGGTCGATAGGCCCATCGGGTATCTATGAGAAAAATGTCACTTTGCCTATCGCAAAGCGTTTAGCTCGCTTGATCGATAAGCAGCCTGGTATGAAGGCGAGGCTGACGCGCACGGGAGACTACTTTTTAAAGCTCAATACGCGTACGGTGAAAGCGCGAGAAAAGCGTGCTGATTTCTTTGTTTCAATTCATGCCGATGCATTTTCCAGTCCTGGACCCAGTGGTTCGTCTGTGTGGGTATTATCGTTGCGTAGAGCAAACTCTGAAGTAGGTAAGTGGCTAGAAGATAAAGAAAAGCATTCTCAGCTATTGGGTGGTGCCGCTGAATTGATAAAAGACACCGAAAATGAAAAGTATTTGGCAAAAGCACTGTTAGATATGTCGATGGACCACTCTATGAAAACGGCGGTCCAAGTGGCACAAGAAGTAGTGGGAGAGTTAAAAAAGGTCACAAAGCTACACAAGAAAAAGCCCCAGTCAGCTAATTTTGGTGTACTTAAATCACCTGATATACCTTCTATATTGGTAGAAACTGGATTTATTTCTAATCCACGAGAGGAACGTTTGTTAACATCCTCAACGCATCAAGAGAAACTGGCTCGCGCTATTTTTAAATCGATTAAAAACTATTACAAACGCTATCCACCTGACGACTCTTTGTTTGCGCGATTAAAAGCGCCTGAACAGCACATTGTAAAAAGTGGCGAGTCGTTAAGTGTATTAGCAAGTCGCTATGGGGTGTCAGTGGCGGCACTAAAGCGGGCTAACCAGCTGAAAAATAATATACTCTATGTAGGCCAAGTGCTTACTATCCCCAAGGCGTAATTCCTATGACAATTGAAGTATTACCCGCTCGCCTTGCTAACCAAATAGCGGCTGGTGAAGTAGTAGAGCGTCCTGCCTCAGTGGTTAAGGAACTGGTTGAAAACAGTATCGATGCTGGGGCGACTAAAATACATATAGATATTGAGCGCGGTGGTCACAAGTTGATCCGAATTCGTGACAACGGCCATGGTATTGCCAAAGATGAATTGACATTGGCATTGTCACGTCATGCAACAAGTAAATTGAAAAGCTTAGATGATTTAGAGTGCATCGCATCGTTAGGATTTAGAGGCGAAGCACTGGCATCGATCAGCTCGGTATCACGTTTGACGTTAAGTTCTAAGCCTGCGGAGCAGGAAACTGCATGGCAAGCTTTTGCCGAAGGGCGAGATATGGCAGTGCAAGTGCAACCCACAGCACATCCAAATGGCACAACGATCGAAGTAAAAGATCTGTTTTTCAATACGCCAGCAAGGCGCAAGTTTTTACGTACAGAAAAAACCGAGTTTAGTCATATTGATGAGCTAGTGAAACGCATTGCATTGAGCCGCTTTGATGTAGCGATCACCTTAACTCATAACCAAAAAGTGGTGCGTCAGTATCGTGCACGGGCTCTTGGAGAAGGCGTAAAACGCGTCGCTCAAGTTTCGGGAAAAGCTTTTGAACAGCAAGCCACTTATATTGAGTCTGGCTCTGAAGGGCTAATGCTTTATGCATGGGTATTACCCGTTGGTAGCAGTAATAGTACCCAGTATACTTATGTGAACGGACGGATGATGCGTGATAAGCTTATTCTTCATGCTATTCGTCAAGCATTTGAGGAAGTGATTGGTGAACAAGAGCTTCCTGGCTTTGTGGTCTATTTAGAAATTGATCCCAGACAAGTCGATGTTAACGTGCATCCAGCAAAACATGAAGTGCGTTTTCATCAAGCGCGATTAGTGCACGACTTTATTGTGCAAGCTATCAAGCAAGCTGTCATACCCGCAGCACAGAGTTTTCAAGATCTAACGGCTACTTCTCACGTAGCTGAGGCTGATCATAGTAGCTACCGTAGTAGTTTACAGCCAAGTCTGGAAAAACATGTCGTATCTGAGACAGAAAATACATCGTCTAACTGGTCTGCAACATTTGATAGAGAAGCCAATCCGGCGAAAACGAATTCAGTGGGTGGGGCTAGCAGAACGGCGAAAAACACGCAAAGTACACACCAGTATAATGTGAACCAACTCTATCAAGGGCTGAGTTATCATCAAGCCAGCGAATTTGATCAACCTGTCGAGAACGATAATACCGCTGCGCTTGCTACACGAGTGACATCACTTTTGCCGATTGAAGAGGGTGGGGTTTTGTTGTCCAAACATGCCCAACTTTACGTTTCACACTGTAAGTATGCTTTGGAACCATATTGGTTGGAACAATTAGAGCAAGATGCGAGTTTACTTAGCAAAGCGTTACTTCTACCTGTACGTGTAAACCTCGACTCTTCAGAAATCGCTTTACTGACAGAGCAGCAGTCTTGGTTAACATTACTAGGCTTTGATATGCAGCTTTTTGACGGTTATGTGATGGTTAAAAAGCTGCCTGTAAGCTTGTATAATGTTGACGTTGGAGTGTTTATTTCAAAGGTGTTAGACGCTTGCTCTTGTCGCCATGATAGCATTGAAAGCTGGTTAAATTGGCTTGCGATTAATACACCAGAAAAGTACTTCTCTTCTGAGCAATTTACCAAAGTTCAGCAATATATGGAAAAAAGTGCTAAATGTTTGGCGCGCATTCAGGAAAAAGCAGTTAAAATAGATCATAAGATGTTTTTACAATTATTACCGCAAGAGTTTTAGAGTTGAGTAAGTTACCTGTTATAACCCTGATGGGACCAACCGCTGCTGGTAAGACAGCGTTAGCAATCGAGTTGTGTCAAAGGTTAAACACCGAAGTCATCAGTGTTGATTCAGCCTTGGTATACAAAGGAATGGATATAGGTACAGCTAAACCAGATGCAGATGAACTTGCGCTTGCACCGCATCACTTAATTGATATTCTCGATCCAAGTGAAAGTTATTCAGTGGCAGATTTTCGCAAAGATGCGTGTCGTCAAATAGATAAGCTGCACCAACAAGGCAAAGTCCCTATTCTAGTCGGCGGGACGATGATGTATTACAAAGGGTTGATAGAAGGCCTTTCACCATTGCCAGAAGCTGACCCGCAAGTGCGCTCTATACTTGAGCAAGAAGCAAACGCGCTTGGTTGGCCTGCATTACATGAACAACTAACACAGATAGACCCTGAAGCGGCAGAAAAAATCAGTGAGAATGATTCTCAGCGCATTAATAGAGCCCTAGAGGTGTATCGTATTACTGGTAAAACGATGACTGAATTGCAACAGCAAAAACAGCCTCCTTTACCTTATGAGTTTTACCAGTTTGCGATCGCGCCAAGTGATCGTAAAGTTCTGCATGAGCGTATCGAAAAAAGATTCCAAATAATGTTGGAGCAAGGGTTTAAAAAAGAAGTTTTGGCCTTATATCAACGAGGTGATTTACATTCTGATCTGCCATCGATTCGCTGTGTCGGATATCGTCAAATGTGGGAGCACTTAGCTGGAGAGTGTAACTACGAAGAAATGGTTTTCAAAGGCGTTGCAGCCACAAGGCAATTAGCAAAAAGGCAACTCACTTGGTTGAGAGGATGGTCTGATGTAACTTGGTTAGAAACCGATGACCAACAAAACTTGCAACGTGTACTAACTTCGCTAAGCTAATATGTAGTTGTTAAATCAAACTACTTAGATTTATTAACGGCGAAACTAATAATAACACCTAGAACGAAGGAAAAGAAAATGGCAAAAGGCCAATCGTTACAAGACCCGTTTTTGAATGTCTTACGTCGTGAGCGCATTCCTGTTTCAATTTTTTTAGTTAACGGCATAAAATTGCAAGGTAAAATTCAATCATTTGATCAGTTTGTTATTTTATTAGAAAACACAGTAAATCAAATGGTGTATAAGCACGCTATCTCAACTGTGGTGCCAGCACGCGCAGTTAATTTCCAAAGTGCAACTGGCACTGATGGTAGTGAGCACAACGAAGATGGTAATTTTTAATATTTTTTAGGAGCGTAATGCTTGTTTGACCGTTATGAAGCCGGCGAACAGGCAGTCTTAGTGCATATCGACTTTCAAAATGAAGGAGATCGAGAAGATCTTCGAGAATTGGAAATGTTGGTATCTTCTGCAGGTGTTAGCAGTTTGGCGGTTGTGCAAGGCAGCCGCCAAGCACCACATGCCAAGCTTTTCGTCGGAACAGGTAAAGCAGAAGAAATCGCTGAGATTGTCAAAACCCACAATGCAGATGTCGTAATTTTCAATCACCAACTGAGTCCTTCTCAAGAAAGAAACCTAGAGCGAGTATGTCAATGCCGAGTCCTCGATAGGACGACTTTGATATTGGATATTTTTGCCCAGCGTGCCCGTACCCATGAAGGTAAGTTGCAAGTTGAACTTGCCCAGTTGCGTCACATTTCTACACGGTTGATCCGTGGCTGGACGCACTTAGAAAGGCAAAAAGGCGGGATTGGTCTGCGGGGCCCAGGTGAAACTCAGCTTGAAACCGATAGACGACTACTTCGAGAACGAATTAAAAGTATTCGTAAACGGCTAGAAAAAGTGGCAACCGTGCGTGAGCAAGGGCGTCGAGCACGTGCCCGTAATGAAGTACCTACGGTATCATTGGTCGGATATACCAATGCTGGTAAGTCAACTTTATTTAATTTAGTGACGAATTCAGATGTGTATGCGGCGGATCAGCTGTTTGCAACACTTGATCCAACTTTGCGTAAGCTCCATATAGATGACATTGGGCCGGTTATTTTTGCCGATACGGTGGGGTTTATTCGTCATTTACCCCATGACCTTGTAGCTGCGTTTAAAGCGACACTGACAGAAACTCGAGAAGCGGATTTACAGCTACACGTGATAGATGTGGCTGATAATCGACGTAAAGAGAATATTGAAGAAGTCCAGTCCGTGCTAAAAGAAATTGAAGCTGACGAAATTCCACAGCTTTTGGTTTATAACAAAATTGATTTGCTCGACGATGTAAAGCCACGGATTGACTACAATGATGAAGGTCAACCAATTCGTGTTTGGTTATCGGCACATAGTGGAGAAGGAACCGAGCTGTTATCAGAGGCAATATCATTATTGCTGGCTAAAAAGATTTTCAACCATACCTTGCGTATCCCGCCAGCTTTTGGGCGTTTAAGAGGTGCGTTATTTAATTTAAATGCAGTCCAGCAGGAGAGGTATGATGAGTCGGGTAACTGGTTAGTGTCTGTGCGCTTGCCTGCTGTGGACTGGGAACGACTCAAAAAAGAGCAAGGTATGGAAATAGAGAAATTTATAGAAATATAGTTTTTATCCAGAAAAATGTAGATTTGTACGCATTTGGGTATGAGAAACGCGACAGATTTGTTAGATTTATCCTAATTAACTTTAATAACAATGGAGTATAGCTATGGCCTGGAATGAACCGGGTAATAATGGCAATGATAACGACCCGTGGAAAAACCGCGGGGGTCGGGATCAAGGCCCACCTGATCTAGACGAGGTATTCCGTAAATTCAGCAACAAGTTTGGTGGTCTATTTGGCGGTAAGTCGGGTGGTAATGGTGGTGGCCTAGGTGGCGCCGGTGTTACTTTTATTTTTCTTATTGCGTTAGTTGTCTGGGCTTTAAGCGGTATTTACACCGTCAAAGAAGCTGAGCGTGGAATTGTTCTTCAATTTGGTCAATTCGACCGTATCGCTGAACCTGGTTTACGCTGGAAGATGACTTTTATAGAGCGAGTTATTCCAATTGATATTGAAGCAGTTCGTTCTTTATCTGCATCGGGTTTTATGCTGACTGAAGATGAAAACGTGGTAAGTGTTGAGTTTGAAGTTCAGTATCGTGTTATGGACCCAAGACTGTACAAATTTAGTGTGACTGATGCTGATCATAGCCTTCAGCAGTCACTAGATAGTGCACTGCGTTATGTTGTTGGCCATTCTCGTATGGACCAAGTGTTAACGACTGGTCGTGAATTAGTGCGTCAAAGAACTTGGGACGAATTAAATAAAATCATTGAGCCTTACAACCTAGGTATTTTAGTTACCGACGTGAACTTTAAAGACTCTCGTCCACCTTCAGAAGTGAAAGATGCGTTTGATGATGCTATTGCTGCGCAAGAAGATGAAGAACGTTTCATTCGTGAAGCAGAAGCTTATGCGAGAGAAATTGAACCAAGAGCACGTGGTCAAGTTACGCGTATGACGCAAGAAGCGGAAGCATATCGCGAGCGTGTAACGCTAGAAGCACGCGGTGAAGTAGAGCGTTTCGAAAAGCTGTTGCCAGAGTACCAAGCGGCAAAAGAGGTAACTAGGCAACGCCTATATATTGATGCTATGGAAGACGTGTTAGGTCGAAGCACCAAAGTACTTGTTGATGTAAAAGGTGGTAACAACATGATGTATTTACCACTGGATAAAATTATGGGACAAAGTGGCTCAGGTAATCAGATCACACTTCCTAGTAAAAATGACATCAATCAATTACGTCAGAGCTTAGGTCAATCGCGCAATAGCTCTGTGAATAGCGGTAACGATCGCTTTTCGCAAGACAGATTTAACAACGGGAGATAAGCGCAATGAAGAATTTTAGTATTGTGGTTTTACTCGCTGCTGTGCTGATGTCGTTTTCATCGGTATTCGTTGTTACTGAAGGTCAGCGTGCGATTGTCTTACTATTTAGTAAGGTACAAAAAGATGCGGATGATAACGCGGTTGTTTATGCTCCTGGTTTGCACTTTAAAGTACCTTTTTTCAGTCAGGTACGTAAGTTAGATGCGCGTATTCAAACGCTGGATGGTGCACCTGACCGTTTTGTGACAAGCGAGAAAAAAGACTTAATTGTTGACTCATTTGTAAAATGGCGTGTTAATGATTTCAGTTCTTTTTATCTGCGTGCCCGTGGTGATAAGCAGTATGCAGAAACACTATTGAAGCAAAAGGTAAACAACGGTCTAAGAACAAACTTTGGTTCTCGCACAATTAAAGAAATTGTTTCTGGTGAGCGTAGTGAGCTTATGGAAGAAGCGTTAGTACAAGCGTCTGAAAGTGCTAAAGAGTTAGGTATTGAAGTACTAGACGTACGTGTTAAGCAAATCAATCTGCCCAACGAAGTCAGTAGCTCAATCTTCCAACGTATGCGTGCTGAGCGTACGGCGGTGGCGAAAGAGCATCGCTCTGAAGGTCAAGAGAAAGCTGAAACTATTCGAGCTGAAGTTGACCGCCGAGTAACGGTAATGTTGGCTGACGCAGAACGAAATGCACGCGCAGTAAAAGGTCAAGGTGATGCTACAGCTGCGAAAATTTACGCTGATGCTTATAACAAAGACCCTGAGTTCTTCAGCTTTGTTCGTTCTTTGGAAGCGTATAAGCAGACCTTTAAAGACAAAGGCGATGTGATGGTGCTTTCACCAGATAGCGAGTTCTTTGACTACATGAAAGGTGCAAAGGGCAAATAGCAGCCGATTTGTGACTGAATATTAAAAAGCTCTGAAATTATTCAGAGCTTTTTTTGTTTTATATCAGTTATTTTGAACACTATTTTCGTGAATGAAGAAAAAACAACCAAAACGGGATGATCTCCCCCCCGCTTTTCTGGTAAAATCTGCGCCTAATTTTTTCTAAGTGAATTTGCAATGGGTAAAAACGTCGTTGTATTAGGCACCCAATGGGGTGACGAAGGTAAAGGTAAGGTTGTAGACTTACTAACAGATAAAGCTTCTTTAGTTGTTCGTTATCAAGGTGGTCATAACGCTGGTCATACGTTGGTAATTAACGGTGAAAAAACGGTATTGCACCTAATTCCATCTGGTGTTTTGCGTGATAACGTAAAATGTGTGATTGGTAATGGTGTGGTATTAGCACCGGACGCATTAATGAAAGAAATTGGTATGCTTGAAGAGCGTGGTGTACCAGTTCGTGAGCGTTTGTTGATCAGCGAAGCATGTCCTCTAATTTTGCCTTACCATGTTGCACTTGACCAAGCACGTGAGCTTGCTCGCGGTGAAAAAGCAATTGGTACAACGGGTCGTGGTATCGGTCCTGCTTACGAAGATAAAGTCGCTCGTCGTGGTCTTCGTGTTGGTGATCTATTCAACCCAGAGCAATTCGCTGCTAAGTTAAAAGAAGTACTTGAGTATCATAACTTTACATTAGTAAATTACTACAAAGTTGATGCTGTAGATTTCCAAAAGACATTTGATGATGCAATGGCCGTTGCTGAAATCTTGAAGTCAATGGTTGTTGATGTAACCGAGTTGCTTGACCAAACACGTGTTGCAGGTGACAACATCTTGTTTGAAGGTGCACAAGGTACTCTACTAGACATTGACCACGGTACTTACCCGTATGTAACTTCATCTAACACGACTGCTGGTGGTGTTGCGACTGGTGCAGGTTTTGGTCCACTGAATCTAGACTACGTGCTAGGTATTGTTAAGGCTTACACAACACGTGTTGGTTCAGGCCCTTTCCCTACAGAACTTTACGATGGTCTTGATAAACAAGATCCTGTCGGTAAGCACCTTGGTGAAAAAGGTCATGAGTTTGGCGCAACAACAGGTCGTTTACGTCGTACTGGTTGGTTTGATGCGGTTGCAATGCGTCGTGCAGTACAGATCAACAGTATTTCAGGCTTCTGCTTAACTAAATTAGATGTTTTAGATGGTGTTGAAACAATTAAGATCTGTACTGGATACCAATTAGAAGATGGTACAGTGACTAATGTAACGCCTTTAGCAGCAGAGGGTTATGAAAAAGTAACACCTGTATACGAAGAGATGCCAGGCTGGAGCGAAAATACGTTTGGTGCAACTTCGATTGAGCAGCTTCCACAAGCAGCAATCAACTACATTAGGCGCTTAGAAGAAATTACAGGTGTACCAGTTGATATTATTTCAACAGGTCCAGACCGTATTGAAACGATGATTGTACGTAACCCATTTGGTGCGTAATCATCACAGAATGAAAAAAGCTGCTCAATGCAGCTTTTTTTGTGCCTATAATTACGGTAATGCTTGAAAGTATCTCTGCAAAAAGCATAGTAGGTATGTTTCTTGTATAAAATTTGAGAGCATGTCAAATAACTGGGTTTGTTATGATTAAAAAGTGGTGCTGTTTAGCGTTATTAATGAGTACAACGGTTGTTGCGCAGGAGCAAATTACTGCAGTACCTTTGTATACGCAAGCAGAATTAATAGAATTAATTAAGAATAACCAGCACTTACAGCGTGTTAAAGACGACGAATGTCAGTTAGTCAAAGATATTGAAGCGCGTGCTGAGACCATGGCATTGCCATCTTATCAGTTTTTATATGGTGACATGCTTGCTTACGCTGTGTGTGTTGAGCGTAATGTAGAGCTTGGTTTGTACTATATGCGTCAAGCTGCCGAACAAGGCTTATCATCTGCACTTGAGCAACTCGGACGCTATTATGATATCGGTCAACTAGTACAGGCTGATAAAGCCATGGCGGTGGTTTATTTACGTGAGGCAGCCGCACAGGGTAATTTAAAAGCGCAATTGCGCTTAGTTAATTTATTTAATGCGGGTCATGGTAGTCCACGAGATTATGAAGATGCATATCGCTGGTTGTTCCATTCGGCCGTGGCAGATAAAAAGTTACACAAGCAAATTGAACAAGCACTTGCTTTGTTAGCGCAAAAAATGCCACAAAGTGCGATTCGCAGAGCGCGCCTTCCAATGTAAAACCCTGAAGTGTCAATAACACTTCAGGGTTTGGAAATAACATACCTTTATTTTTTAAGCTAGGGGCCTAGTTCAGTGGCTCATCTTCTCACTTAAAGGTGAATTTAAATCTTTGCTTTGCGTTGGTTCTTTTAGCACTGACATTTTTGGGGGCTGTAGTGCAACAATACGCTCGCCCTGAGCTGGCGGCTTTTTGTTGTTAACTACAAACGGGCGGATCTGTTGAGTGTCCTCGTTACCTATCTCTGTGATGATGAATAACGGGATAGCCTCTTTGTTGACTTCTTGATATTGTTCCCAGTCAAACTCTTCAGAAAGGCGAGTCGCACTCACTTTACCTCCTTTCGCTATCAAACTGCTAAGGCGCGCGTAGTAGCCTTGCTCTCCAAACAATATTTGTCTTGATAGGAAGGTCGCACTATCTTTATTTGCTTTAGCATGGTTAGTAGAGGAGCGCAGAGAAAAGACACTCTGTTCATTTAATAAGTGTGAAAAGTACTGAACCCCTAACGCATTGTGGTGCCTATTTGGCGAAAGTGCTATTACAGAGTTTATTGATGTAAGCGGCAAATAACGCTCTGCATGCTCAGATTGCGGGTTACCATAGTAACAAGGAAGTCCATCCATTCTTGCCATTTTACAGTTTTCCCAAGCCGGATCTGATAGATAGACGTCAACATTTTGTTCTTTCAAGCCCTTAGCGATTGCACGTGCGACATGGTTTGCACCAATTATCAACATGGTATTTGGACTAGGCTGACGAACGCCGAGTAACTTTGCCAGTGGCGTTGCCGTTAAGCTTTGCAAAACCACAGTCACAATGATCACCGTAAAGATTAACGGCACGAGCTTATTAGCATCGGCAATTTGTGATTCCATCATGCTCAGCGCAAATACAGAACCAACGGCTGCGGCAACAATACCTCGTGGTGCTATCCAAGAGAGCAATATTCGTGATTTGAGTGGTAAGTCGGAGTTATACGTTGATATAGCGATACAGATAGGTCGCGCGACAAACAGTACAATGGCTAAAAAGATAAATGTCTCTACACCTAAAAGCATTAAATCACTGAGCTGCAAGCGTGCGGCAAGCAAAATAAAGAGGCTAGAGATGAGTATCATAGAAAGATCTTCTTTAAATTCCAACACAGAATCTATCTCTAAATCATCTTGGTTTGCGAGCCAAATACCAAATATGGTCACGGCCAGCAATCCTGACTCATGGGCTAGGTGGTTAGAAGCGGTAAAGCTAAACAAGACGAGCGCCAAAATACCAAACTTATGTAGCTCATAGGGTAGCCACTCTCGGCGGAGTAGTGTGCTGGTTATCCAGCCTGCAACAATTCCCACACTTAAACCTACACCAAGCGTAGAAAACAGTGCAATCAGTGTGTGGCTTAAGACTTCTCCTTGACCAACAAAGCTCACAGCCTCAAAAACGAGTACGGCAAATAATGCGCCAATCGGATCGATCACGATACCCTCCCAACGCAGCACTCGGTCAATATCTTGTGTTGGACGCATAGCGTTGAGCATGGGGGCAATAACTGTAGGCCCGGTTACAACTAATACTGCGCCTAGTACAGCTGCAACTCGCCAATCTAGATTCAGAACAAAGTAACCGCTTAATGCAACGATCACGAATGTGGCGAACATACCAATAGAGCACAGGTTACGAACAATGCGACCAATACCTTTCAGTTCTCTAAAATGAAGCGTGAGTGCGCCTTCAAACAAGATTATGGCGACAGACAAGGAAACGACGGGTAACAGTAAATCCCCTAACAAGTCGTCAGGGCTCAATTGGCTGGTAAGCGGGCCTAAAATTAAACCGATCAATAACAAAAACAAAATGGCGGGTACTTTTAACGCCCATGCTAGCCACTGTGCAAGTACCGAAAAAATTGCTATTCCAGCAATATAGATAGCTGACATATATTCTCCAGTTAACTATCAAGTTAACAAAGTTGATATGGTATTCAATGGGTTATATCACAGTTATGTTTCAGCTACGACTGTGCCCAGACAGAAAAACCAAATATAGTTAAATAACCATAGCTCTTATAGGGAAAAATGGATCATATCGACTAAGTTCAGTGTACCGATAAAGGTTTATTTATTCTATTTATGGTGACTATAAATGTTAATTTCGCATCTTGCTTGAAAGGGCTTCGCGATTTGCGTTAAGCTATAAAGCGTTTGGTGCAAGTCACCTAGATTCTTTTTGGTTTTGCTATAGCAACTATAGTGAGCTAGCTTTTAGTACTAAGTAGTAATTGATGAAAATCAATTTTGCAGTGTACTGTTCAAACATTTAACAATTCCTTGCGCAATCATTCATTGCGGCTTAGGTCTTTTCAGCCTCATCAAACCATGATGTACCTGCTGAAAACGGCTCGACATTTGCTCTAAAAGAGCAAGGTCACAATCCAATTTTTAGTAAAGCGACAGCCAGTGTTGGGCACATTTGTGCGAACGCGTAAGCTGTATATATGTATTGTTCAACCCTGGTTGTTTTTACTCACTCATGCTGATCTTTGCTCGGCGTGGTGAATTAATTTTAAGTAAAGGTAACGACAGGAAACAATATGAACATTTCTAATTCTCGGCGCATAGTGATAAAAATTGGCAGCGCTTTAATTGCACCAGACCGAGATGGTTGCCGAGCGCGTTATTTACTGACCATTGCCCAGTTTATTGTGCGTTGTCGCGCTATGGGTAAAGAAGTTGTTTTGGTTTCCTCTGGTTCAGTCGCTGCCGGCTCTCATTTGTTTCCTGGTGAAGCAACAAACTCCTCAGTGGTGTTGAAAAAAGCCATGGCCGCAGCAGGGCAAACTGAAATGATGGCAACATGGGATAGGTTTTTTGATTTTCCATCTGCGCAAATTTTACTGACTCACGGCGACTTACGAGATTTGGAGCGCTATAACAGTATCCGTGAAACGATATTCACTTTACTTGAACACGGCATTCTACCTATTCTCAATGAGAATGATGCGGTGACCACCGATGAGTTAAAAGTGGGCGACAACGACAACCTCTCTGCGATGGTGGCAGCAGCAGCTGATGCCGATGTATTGCTGATGTGTTCCGATGTCGACGGACTTTATGATAAAAATCCAAACTTGTATGAAGATGCTCAACTTATTCCTCAAGTGTCTGAGATTTCGGATGATATTTATACTATGGCTGGTTGCGCGACAAGCCAAGTGGGCACAGGAGGTATGAAAACGAAAATTGAAGCCGCTGAAAAAGCCACATCACACGGTATAAGCACATACATAGTGAATGGTTTTAAAGAACAAACCTTTGAGAAGTTGCTCAATGGAGACAACCCAGGAACAGTATTTTTACCTTACGATGTGCCTATGCTCGCACAGCAGCACTGGATGACACATACTGCGTCAGAGCAAGGGGAGATCATCGTTGAACATGAATACGCTGAAGAGCTTAAAGATCACGCAGAGCCACTTGCAGCAGAAAATATCTCTCAGGTAAACGGAGAGTTTTCAGTTGGAGATACCGTGCTTGTGCGCACAGAAAAAGGTGAACGCTTAGCGAAAGCGACAACCAACTACAGTAGTTGCTTGCTGAACTTTTTAGCGGAGCATGAGCAAACAGTGGATAACGGGCATTTGCAACAAAGTATTGGCCCCGTTATTTCAGAACAAGATATCGCAATTTTGGAGAAGTCGTAACTCATGAGTTTAATTACAGATTTATCACAACAGGCAGCAAAAGCTGCAAAGCAGTTAGCGTTATTGAGTACGGAACAAAAAAATGCCGTGCTGAGCGATATGGCCAACGCTTTGGTTGCAAGCAGTGACACAATTTTAGCTGCGAATGAAGATGACCTTTCACACGCTCGTGATAATCAATTGGCTCCCGCCATGATTGACCGTTTGACACTTACCCCAGAGCGTATTCAAGATATGGCCGACGGCATTAAGACCATTGTTGAATTAGGCGATCCCGTTGGTTTAACTCGAGATATGGGCGAGAGGCCCAATGGAATTAAAATTAGCAAAATGCGCGTGCCTTTGGGTGTGGTATGTATGATTTACGAGGCGCGACCAAACGTGACAGCGGACGCAGGGGCATTATGTTTTAAATCGGGTAACGGAGTAATTTTACGTGGTGGTAAAGAAGCGTTACATAGCTCTCAAGCGATTGCAAAAGTGATGCATTCAGTGCTTGAACAGCATCATTTACCGAGTGCGCTTATTACGGTTGTACCCGATCCAGACCGTGCACTGTTAATGGAGTTAATGCAGCAAAAAGCGTATATCGATCTCATTATTCCGCGTGGTGGTGAAGGCCTAATTAATTTTGTAACTGAAAACAGCACCATCCCAGTTATCCAGCACTTTAAAGGAGTGTGTCATCTTTATGTTGATGATGAAGCCGATTTAGATATTGCGCTTAAATTAGCACTTAATGGCAAAACGCAACGCACAGGTGTATGTAATGCACTTGAAGGAATTGTCGTGCACAAATCGGTAGCGGCTACTTTTCTACCCCGCCTACAGAAGGTGTTTTCACATAAACAAGTTGTGATCAATGCAGATAGAAAAGCGGCAGAGTATCTTGAAGGCGCGAATGTGATAGATGAAACACAATTCGGTGAAGAATACTTGAGCCTTGAAGTGGCGATTCGCGTTGTTGATGACTTTAATGCCGCACTGGAACATATCGATCGCTTTGGCAGCCATCATACCGAGGTGATCTGCACAGAGAATAAGCAAAGAGGTGAATTATTTCAGCGTAGCGTAGACGCTTCGGTGGTGATGGTCAATGCGTCATCGCGCTTTTCGGATGGCTCACAGCTTGGGTTAGGTGCGGAAATTGGGATCGCTACGACTAAGCTTCATGCTTATGGCCCAATGGGATTAGAATCATTAACGACAGAAAAATTCTTAGTTAATGGTGAAGGGCAAGTACGCGACTAATACCAAAGCATACTATTCAGAGCGGGCGATTAGGTCCGCTTTTTTGTGCCAAAAATTGACAGAAAAATAGAAATTATTTTAACAACAAGGATTAAATAAGCTTTATTAAGACGTGTGTAAGGGGGAAGGTGGTGGAGCTAAGCAGGATCGAACTGCTGACCTCCTGCGTGCAAGGCAGGCGCTCTCCCAGCTGAGCTATAGCCCCACATTCCGTTTTGAACGAAGCGAAATTTAAATGTTTTTGTAAATGCCGTCAAGACTTCTTGGGCAAAAAATTTTCACATTTTTAAATGCACCTTTGATAGACTGGACGAAATTCTTATTTCGTATTGCTGCCAATGTATTTGAACAAACTCAGATTTTTAATTTTAAGTATCGCTCTTGGTGCCGTATCAGGATGTATTTCAGCGCCAGATCAGCCAGAATTTCAAATTGTTGAACAAAAGCTCCATACCAAAACGGAAAACTCAGGCGCGCAGTTGTTCGTTTATATAGTGACGGTGGAAGCAACCCCTCATGTGAAAGTGAATGCTAATAAACCCATGTCGCGTTCAGAGCTTAGAAAGTTTGCCGAATTTCAGCGAGTGGAAGATTCACCTGAGTTGAAACTTCAGTTGGAAGAGCGAGCGGTCGCGCTCTTAAAAGATGAACTGGCAGCAAAAAGCTATTGCCAAAGTGGTTACGAGATCGAGCAGGTTTATTGGCGCCAACGTAGTGTGCAGTTGAGAGGTACTTGCTTGTAATGACAAACGCACAGCAACACCTAGCATTCACGTTGCAACAGTTAAGTATTGAACCCATCAAATATGAACATGCGCCTTTACCAACTTGTGAGGATGCAGATAAATTAAACCTTCAACGAGAAGGTACGTGTATAAAAAATCTGTTTTTAAGAGATAATTACGGGCGTCGACATATTTTATTGTTACTACGTGCGCATTTAAAAGTGGATTTAAAAGCGTTGTCAAAACAACAACAGGTATCGCGTCTTGGCTTTGCATCAGCAGAGCGCTTGGCGCAATATCTACACATTAAACCGGGTTGTGTCTCCGCACTGGCCTTAAATAATGATACACAAAACCAAGTGGAACTTTGGGTTGATCAAGGCTTGTGGAATGAAGCGCTATGGCAATGTCACCCGTTAGATAATGATAAAACTTGGGTGTTGAGCAAAGCGCAACTACAACAATTTTGGCAGCATACGGGTCATGCACCAGTTTTGATAGATGTACCTTGCGTGTAGGTCAGATAGCTAAGAGCAAACCCAATGGCGCAGATGCACAACAACATCATCAAGAAAATGTGGTATCCCATATATTCCAAAACCAAACCGGGTAAAAAAGAGCCAAGTGCGCCACCACTGTAATAAAACGATACATAAGCGCCATTGGTGACTGTTGCGGGCGCATGACTGAGCTTGTTGGCCAGTGGCGCGGCGCTGGAGTGGATCATAAACATGCAAGTACAAAACACCGTAAAAGCACCTAAAAATACACTCAACGCATTTAGGTGCATGACCACAAGCGTTAAGCAGTAAATGCCAAATAAGCCACTTAAAAATAACCATCGGCTCGAAAAATATCGACTCAAATAGGGCGAGCTCATTGACAAAACAGCGCCAATTAAATAGCCGGTATACACCCAGCCGACTTGCTTGGGGTCGGTAATATTAAACTCAGTTTGCAAAATAAACGGTAAGTAATTGAGTAGCGCCGCAAAACAAAAAAACATACAAAATACACAAAAAAATAGTCGCACCAGTGCTGCTTGTTTCAATGGCGCCAAGTAAGCGCGGGGTGATGCTGCTTGATGAACGGGATTATGCGCGTTATTTAAACGAATACCTAATGCCAAAATAAGCAAACAGATTGCTAGCACATAGTAAAAGCTTTGCCACGAAAACCAGCTTGCAAAGTTGGCGGCTAACATTCGGCCTAGATACCCACCTAAAATTGAGCTGCCAATATAGCGTGTCATATTTTGTTGTAGTTGTGCGCCTTGATACTGCTGACCGATGTAGCCTGTCATAGCGGTAAGTGCTGCGGGTAGAGTCAAGCCTTGAATAAAACGAATGCTGAGTAGCAGTTCAAAAGACGGTGCAAAAGCAAAGAGTAAACTGCTAAAAGCCAACATCAGCATCGCAACTTTTAAGATTGCTAAGGGGTTTTTTCTTGCAAATACAAGCCCATAGCAAATGGGGGCAATAGCAAGAGGTAGCATAGTGATTGACATTAACCCACCACTGGCAGCCATAGATACATCAAAGCTCTGAGCAAAGGTTGCGAGCAATGGCTGTGGCGCATACAACACGAAAAAAATAAATACCGATGAGAGAAGCAGTTGAATAAGGGGCATACGTCCATTTCTAATGATGCACAACTGGATGAATATTATGCAGTTAAATTCATTATTTGGATAGTTTTATATCAATTACTTAGCCACTCTTTGCGCTAAATCATGATCTTGTGTGTGGCGCTTTGTTAAGTTACATCAAAAGAGAAAAAAATGCGCTCAACTACTGACATTGCATATGGTCAAAAAAAACCACTGCGTTAAAATATGACAAAACGTATTTCATGGAGCATGCACAATGGGTTCTTTACAAGAGCAGCTACTCAAAGCAGGGTTAACGACCGAGCATAAGGCCAAGGTTGCCAAGTCGGAAAAGCGCAAAGCACAAAAGAAGAAAAAGAAAAAGGGCGCGACCAGTGATCCAAGCGATCTACAAAAACATATTGAACAAACAAAGCTAGAGCAACAGAAAAAAGCGGAAGAGCTTAATAAAGCCAAACAAGCAGAGCTTAAAGAAAAAGAGCAAGTGGCGCGCGTTAAGCAGATTTTAGAGCATCATAACCAAGATGAAATTCGTGGCGATGTGACTTTTAACTTCACATACAAAAACAAAGTTAAAGAACTTGATGTGAACGAAAAAACCAAGCAAGCCCTCTCTAAAGGGCGATTGGCAATTTGTGTGTTAGAAGAGCAGTTTTACGTGCTGCAAGACGAGCCTGCAAGAAAAATTGCGGAAGTGGATGAAAAGTACATTGTTTTTCATGTTGAAGATGAAAGCAATGGTCCAGATGATGATCCATATGCGGGCTATGAAGTGCCAGACGACCTCGTTTGGTAACATAGTTTTGCCAAAAGCCGTTCTCTTGATACGCACGTAAGCGACATGGGTGTAGTTTAATAAATGGTCTACACTGTAAGGGATTTATCCATTAATTAATAAAAAGAGTAATGTTATGAGCAAGATAAAAACAATAGTCTGTGGTTTAGGGTTATCAATTGCCGCGTTAGGAGCAGTGTCAGCACAGGCTGCCGACGGCAAAGCATTGTATACAGCAAAAATGTGTCAAACTTGTCATGGCGCAGAAGGTAAAGCACCGATTATGGGTATGTATCCTAAACTTAACGGTCAGAACAAAGAGTACCTAGCGGCACAGATGAAAGACATTAAGTCAGGTGCGCGCAGCAATGGTATGTCAGCGGCAATGAAAGCGATGGTTGCCAATGTGTCTGATGCTGAAATTGATGCTATTGCGGAATATTTATCTCAAGTTAAGTAACGCTTAACTTCGCAGTAAAAAACCACCGCATGTCGGTGGTTTTTATTTTGTTGAACTATCGCCTCGACTAATTTAGACTTCTACACATCTATTTGAAGGCGTTGCTTTAAGGACCCTCTATGTTTGAACTCCCAAGACTCAATTTAAAAGGCAAAGTGTCAGAGCAAGAATGGCAACTACGGGTTGACCTTGCTGCTTGCTACCGTTTAGTTGAGCATATGCGCTGGGGTGATTTAATTTACACGCACATGTCAGCCCGCTTACCGGGTACAAATCAATACTTGGTGAATGCATTTGGGTTGAGTTTTGATGAAGTAACCGCTTCAAACTTGGTGAAGGTTGATTTACAGGGCAATATCCTAGACGACACGCCATTTGAAATTAATCCTGCGGGCTTTACTATTCACAGCGCTATTCATGAAGCTAGAGAAGACGCCCACTGCGTTATTCACCTGCACACCAAAGAAACCGTGGCGGTCGCAAGCCTTGAGTGTGGTTTGTTACCATTGAGCCAGCATTCGATGTTTTCATTACCTTCGCTTTCATATCATGACTATGAAGGGCTTGCGGTGAATGCAGATGAGAAAAAGCGGCTACAAGATGATTTAGGCACAACCAATCATATGTTATTGGTGAATCATGGCGGTTTAACCGTTGGTCCAACGGTGGGTGATGCGTTTATGCGTTTCTACGATTTACAGCGCGCCTGTGAAATTCAAGTGGCCATTCAGGCTACGGGCCAAAAGGCGGTGCCTGTGCCTCAGCCCATTATTGATAATATCTACAATCAAGCAAATGTTGTCCACAGTGGCAGTACCGGAGGTCAATTAGCATGGCCTGCGATGCTTAGAAAAGCCTACCGTTTGGACCCCAGTTTTGCCCAATAGGAATCTATATGAAAGTTAATCGCGTCGAAGTTTTTGATATACATTGCCCTGACAGACCTGCGTGGACCCCTGTATTTGTACGTATTCATACCGATGAAGGCATCAGTGGTGTGGGTGAGGCTGGTCTTGCTTATGACTTAGGGCACAGTGCTGCGGCTAGCATGATCAAAGAAATGGCCGAGGCTTTTTTAATTGGCCATGACCCTTTCCAAACCGAGTTACTGTGGTCACGCATGTTACGTGAAAGCTTTTGGGGTTTAGGTGGTGGACCAGTAGTTTACGCGGCAATGAGCGCGATTGATACCGCGCTTTGGGATATCAAAGGTAAAGCGCTTAACTTACCTGTTTATCAATTGTTAGGCGGCAAGGTAAACCCTGAGCTGAGAACGTATGCTTCACAACTACAGTTTGACTGGGATAGTGAGTTTAAAGCCCTAGTTGAGCCACAGGAATACGCAGAAGCGGCATTGAAGGCCATTGCTGAGGGTTACGATGCGGTGAAGGTTGACCCCATTCAATATGACAAGCACGGTAATACGTATTACGACCGCACCAAAATCATCTCGCGCGCTGAGATGAAATTATATCGTGCGCGTATGCAAGCTATCCGAGAAGCGGTAGGTGATGAAGTGGATATTATTTTTGAGTGCCACAGCTTACCGGGTGCTACCTCAGCTATTCAAATTGGTGAAATTGCAGAAGAGTTTGATTGCATGTATTACGAAGAGCCGGTCAATTATCTAAACCACTCATTGCATGCCAAAGTGGCAGATAAAGTGGCGGTGCCCATTGCTGGTGGCGAGCGTTTGTATAATCGTTGGGGTGTGCGCCCTTACTTGGAAGATCAAAGTATTGACGTATTACAACCGGATATTGGTTTGTGTGGTGGCTTTACTGAAACTAAAAAGGTATGCGACTACGCCGATATTTTTGACGTGCGTATTCAAGCTCATGTATGTGGTGGCCCAGTGGCAACAGCGGCCTCATTACATTTAGAAACCGCCATTCCTAACTTTTTAATTCACGAGCACCATACTTATGCCATTAAAAAGTGGAACCGGGAGCTATGTATTCAAGATCCACAGCCTAAAAATGGTGTGTTTAAAGTCTCGGAAGCGCCAGGTATTGGCATTGAGTTAAACGATGAAGTGGTGATGCGATCACAACGGGTGGAAATAAAATAGTCACTCAAGGCAAAAGTGGTGAGCAAAAATTGACCGGGTAAGTGTTGTTTTATCCGGTTTTTTAACCCTCAAATTTTCTTTTTTGGAATTATAACCTTCTAATTTAACTTGTTTTTTCGTGATAGATAATCGTAACTATTGCGCATATCGACATGTATATTTTCATATACTGACCAATAATTTATTTGTTGAACGTACACTGAACAAGTAACATAACCATGACTGCGGACTTTGTAGGCAAAAGCAAACGCGGTCCTATTATAAATAAATTCATACACGCCAACCTCTTGCGCAAAAGTGCATAATAAACTTGTTGTTGTTGTTGTTTTGTATACTAATGGTTAACATTGCAGCGCAGAGGTGTGTATGACGGTTAATAAGGACTTGGATTATGAAAACCTCAATTAAATTAAATTTAAAAGCAAAGAAATTAAAGACATTGTCGAAAGAGCAAGTACAGAAAGTTGGTGGTGCAGGAGGAAATGGTACTTTGCCCCAGCAAATGGGTATGGTGTATCTACCGAAATTATATAGTGTTGAGTGCTAGTAAAAAGATGAAAGGATTGAAGCATGAATGATATTTTATACTTTGTGGGATGGATTTTTATTTTCGTAGAGTTTTTAATTGTAATCTTTTGGTTAAATAAGTTTTCTCAAATGCGTTGGAAATTGTTCTTCGGAGTTAAAAAAGACCTTCCTTCAATTCAACATCATGAACTCCATTCATGCTTTTTGGCAGCATTTTGCTTTTTTATCTTTCACTTAATTGGTTCAGAAACTGAGCAATACTTATTAGCATTAGAGATGAGTAAGGCGGAAAAAATTGAACTATTTTATACCAGTATGATTATTGTTCAATTTGCTTTTGTATTAACGCTGTTCAGCTTGCACTTGGTGAGGGGGTGCACATTTTCTCCTACGGCTCGTATATGTACGTATTCGATGATAATGTATATGTTGCTATTGTTTATGGATTTAGTTGCAAGAAGTTATTTTGACTTTCATAAGTTGAGCATAATATATGTTTCTGGTGTTTGGGTGTGTAATATAATCGCTATAAGTGCTTTAGCAACTTACCCACTAAGGTCATTAAAAGCTTATTTTAAAGAAAGGCAACAAGCTTAAATAGGATGATTCTTCCGTAATTTATCGTTCTATTCTAATGTTTTTAAGGCAACAAAGTTATGCAAAAGGATAATGCATAAATGAATCAATTAGTGTACCAATTAGGCTGGATCGTCAAGGGCTTTGAATTATTAGCGGTGCTATGGCTTTTGCTAAAGTATTGGAAGGAACATCGCTGGGCACTGTTATTTACTCGCCGTCAGGCGTTAATATCCATGCAGTTACATGAAATGCATTCCTGTTTTATGACAGCGTTAGTCATTTTCTTGTTTCATATTTTTAGCAGTGAAGTGGAGCAATATCTCGTCTCGCTGAATTTTGAGCAAGTGCATCGCATAAAGGTTTTTTACACGGGTCTGATGGTGCAGAAGTTTACTTTGCTGGTGACGTTATATACGGTCCATCGAATAAAAGGCTGCCTATTTTCTCAAACTGCACGGGTCAGTATGTATATGACTGTACTGTTTATGTCATTACTCATGATGCAGTTAATCTCGAGAGGATATTGTGATTATCATGACTTAAACATGGTATACACGTTAGGTGGATGGGGAGCGAACCTTGCCATTATGGTGTCTTTATATATTTATCCTATCCGTGAAACATTTAAGTATTTTACTGAGCGCCGTGAACATGCCGAAACGTAGGTTGGAAAAGCCGAAGGCGCCCCCTAAAAAAGGGAATCAAAGGAATAGAGAGCTGACGGAATAGGTCATATGAACGACTTTTTACATGAATTGGGCTGGATAGCCAAAAAATATGAACTGCTTGTGATATTTTGGTTTTTGGTCACGCAATTACCAAAACATGGATGGTCATTCTTTTTTGCTCGCCATAGTTCCCTTAATACTCTAGAGCTCCATGAATTACATTCTTGCTTTATGGTGGCACTTGTATTTTTTTTATTTCATGTGTTTAGTTCAGAAGTGGAGCGTTACTTACTCTCATTGAGCTTTGAAAGGGATGCGCTCATTAAGGTTTTTTACACTGGAATTATGGCGCAAAAGTTTTTATTTTTGGTCGCTTTATATGTTGCTCACCGTTTACGAGGTTGTTTGTTTTCAAAAACGGCGCGTGTGTGTATGTATATGGCATTAATGTATATGTCTTTACTATTTATGGAGCTAGTTGCAAGAGGCTACTTCGATTATCATAAATTAGGCATGATTTATCGTGCAGGGTGTTGGCTTACAACTTTGGTGACTATATCAGCTCTCTCTATTTACCCAATCCGGCAAACACTGAAATACTTCACCGAGCGTCGTGAGCAAGCTGCAAACTGAGTAGGTTGGAAAAGCCGAAGGCGCCTTCCAACAGGGAAGTGCGCCATCAATTTGATACAACAATTACTAGCAGCTAAATTTCGCTATTTCCGTTTCTAGCTTCACGGTGAGCTCTTTAATACTATCGGTTGCATGGTGTGCTTTTTCAGATACTGCGGCGGTTTGTGCCGCAGTATCTGAAATGGTAACAACACGACGAGCGGTATCTTCACCTGCTTCTAGCTGCTCTTTAGCTGCATGGGCAATTTGGTGGCTCATTTGCGATATTTCCCCCAGTGAACGTGCTACGCGACGCAGCTCTTCACCTGCTTCTTTTGACATAGTCACGGTTTTTTCACTGGTACTGATACTGACCGAGACAGATGACTTGGCTTCTTGCGTTGCCGATTGCAGTTTGCCAATCATGGTATGAATTTCTTCGGTGCTACCTTGTGTACGCTGGGCGAGTTGTCTTACTTCATCGGCAACCACGGCAAAGCCTCGACCTTGTTCGCCCGCACGGGCAGCTTCAATCGCGGCATTCAGTGCCAGTAAGTTGGTTTGCTCTGCAATGCTTTGAATGACACTCAGCACGTTAGCAATATTGGTGACTTCTTCATCCAAGGTTTGAATGTTATTACCAGCGCTGTCAATTTGCTGCTCCAATAAGGCGATGGTTTTTGCAGCCTCCGTGGTCAGCTTGTCTGCATTTTGCCCTTGGTGTTCAGCTTCTTGTACTGAATTGGCTGTTTGCTCTGCATGTTCAACCACAGTTTGCGCTGATGTGGTGAGCTCGGTGATGGCTGAGGCCACCATTTGTGTTTCATCATTGAGGCTACGCGTTAAGTGTTCAAGCTCGTTGGAGCGTTTTTCTCCATCGTTACTTTGTGCTTTCAATGTGTCACTCACAGAAGCTATGCCACCCACAACCCCTTGCAAGCCTTTTTGCATGTAACTCATTGCGGCAATGATACTGTTTTCTTTAGCATTTGATGTATTGATAGGAGAGCTTAAATTACCGCGTGAAACTTGTTTTACGATAGTGAGTACATCATCCAATTCACCACCTAACTTATTGGAGATCCCCAAACCAAATTTTGCCAGTGCAAATGTAAGTGCTACGGCAATGACCAATGACAGTGTTAATAGCCAGCGTGCAGTACTCCAGTAGCGTTCATCCACCTCTTTCGCGCTAATGCCTGTGCCGACATACCAACCGAATACAGGGGTTTTTTGCACTACGGAGGTTAAATCTACGACCTCGCCTTCACGTCTTGAGTCCCATTCATAGGTAATGATTTGGTTGGTTTTATTACCTACTAAACGCTTTACCATTTGGCCAATGCTATTGCCCCTCGAGTCTTTAAAATCATTAAAGCTGGTGCCGTGTAATTCTGGATCATGTGGTGTGGCAACAAAGTTAAGGTCATCGTTTACCACGTATACATACTCAGAGTCATGATATTTATTTTCTCTGAGCATTTGTGTTGCTAACGTTTTAGCTTGGGCTTCACTCAAAGTACCAGACTCAACATATTGCTCAAATTGTTCAACAATATTGGCGGTGCTTTTCATGAGTTGGTTGATGCGCGCTATGTTGTCTGTTTCGCTGGCATGGCGTAATGCCTGTAACCCTAAAATAGCGACTAGCAAAAGTGAGAGGAAAATAGCCGCAGCGAAAAGTATTATTTTAGTTCTTAGTGTTAAACCTGATAGCACAATACGCCCCTTTCAGATAATAGTTATTATTATCTACCATGTTTAAATGGATCATGTAAGTAACGTATAGTGGAATTTGCCTTAAATAGAGATGATATTTCCTCATATTGATGAGGAAACAGGCTTATTTTGCATTGATTATGTCAATCTCTTGGCGAGTTAATGGCCGATATTCGCCACTTTGTAAATGCGCATCTAGTGAAATTTCTGCAATTTTTTCTCTATGTAATTCAACGACTTTATTACCAACTGCTGCCAGCATTCTTTTAACCTGGTGGTATTTACCTTCACAGATAGACAATCGTAAACTGTAGCTTGCTAAACGTTCGGCTTGGGCTGGCAACGTGAGTTCTTTTTCATTGTGTAACTGCACGCCTGTACGTAGTTGTTCAAGGGCTTCATCGCTAATAGGCTCTTGAGTTTCAACCAGGTAGGTTTTGAACTTTTGCTTTTTAGGCGAGGTGATTTGATGCGACCAATCACCATCATTGGTGATCAACACTAAACCAGTTGTATCTATATCCAGGCGACCGGCAACATGAAAATCTTTTAAGTTTGGCTCATCAATTAGCTCAAAAACGGTGGCGTGCATTTCATCACTATTGGCGCACACATACCCGATCGGTTTGTGCAGCATGAAATAGCGTTTACCCAAATATTTCAATGGCTCACCTTGCCAAGTTACCTCATCGTCCTGAGTAATTGAATAATCAAATTTGGTGATCACCTCACCATTAACGGTCACATAACGTTTTTTAATACCAGCTTTGACCTTGGTACGAGGTAGCTCACACAGGTGGCTCAAAAATTTATCCAAGCGACACGGAAATTTCATAGTGTTTTATCTGTAATTTAAACTAGAGTGCATTATACGCAATTGCCGTATTTTAATCAGTTCTTTCTGTAAACCTGCGGGAGTAGGTCGTAAGGGTGAACACTTAACAACCAGTTGTCATTAAACTCTTCTTGTAGTGCGTACAGTAGGGTATGGCTTAGTAGCTGTTTTTGTAATTCACTGCGACCATGCATGATGTGAGCTTGAATGTGCACAAAACCTTCTTTGCCAGCTTGTATTTGATAATGATCAAAACTTTGCGCGCGCGTTTTAATGGTAGTGGCATCGAATAATGCGGTGCTTTGTGTTGTTTCATGAACCAGTGATACAAGCTCCTGCACGTCTATGGGTAGGTTATTAGAATGTTCAATGATGATGTGTGGCATGATGACTTATGGCCTCATTTATGCGTAAATGGGCGTTATAGTATTTGATTTATTTGGAAACACCAGATGTATAACAAGAAAGTTTGGCTAAGCGCTCTGGCGTGTTTTGCTTTAGCTGGCTGTAGCGATGACGCCGCTAAAGTCAGTTTAGGCCTGTTTACCACTAAAGACGTAGTGGTTTCGGCACAGCAAGATCCGGTCGTTACAGGTGTGACATGCCATATCAGCCACGTAGAAGCAAATTTGGATTTTTCAGACCCTTCGGATATGTCGATAGCGTGTCGTCAAACGGGAGAGATCACAGCTGAGCAAATGCAGCAGATTGATCTATCAAAAGACGGCGAAGTGGTTTTCAAAACCTCAAAAAGTATTTTGTTTAAATCATTAAAAGTGCGTCGTATTTATGACGCTAAAACGCGTACGTTATTGTATTTGTCATATTCAACCAAAGAAACCAGTGGTAGCCATCATCATGCGTTGTCAACAGTGCCACTATACAATACTAAAGCCTGGGACTGGGCGACAAGAGTAGAGAAATAAATGTTAGGGATATTTAAATCAAAGCCTTTGCTGAGCGAGCCTGAGGTTGCATGGTTAATCGATACCTTTGTTTGGGCATGTGAGAATTTTGATGGGCAATACTTTTTGTCTAAGACGCAAATTATTGAACCTACGGGCAAGTATTTCCCTGATCAGGTTTCTAGTGTTGAGCAAATGGCTAGCACCGTATTTACTCGTGTGCGTGAATACGCAGGTATGCAAGCTTGGCCGTTGCAGCTGGTTAGTCCTATGCAATTACCTGCACAGCAAACTATGCCTGTTTTTCACTTTGATGGCGTGCAGCGTGGTGAGGGGGCAAGTTTAGCCGTTCAACCTGCTCATTCACTGATGCTTTCTTATAATCCTAATCAAATCAATCAGCCACAGGATTTGGTCGCGAGTTTCGCGGGTAGCTTAGCGACCATGATGATTTACCAAAAAGGCAATTTACCGCCTGGCGGCGAAGAGCAAATTGCAGCGGCCAGTGATGCGCTAGCCTGTTTTATGGGTTTTGGGGTGATGATGAGTAATACTGTCTATCAATTTAAAGGGGGTTGTGGCTCTTGTTACAACCCATACGCGAATCGCCAAGCATCATTAACTGAAGCGCAAACCGTATTTATGCATGCTTTGGTTTGTCATTTTAAACCTGATGTAGATGGCAAAAAGCATCTTAAACCCCATTTAAAAAGTGTATATAAGCAGGCGCAAAAACAAATTAAGGGCTATTTGCAAGACACGCCAAACCCTGCGTTATTGATGTTAAAGGAACAAGTGAGTGCTTGAGTATTTAGATGAATTTTTGTTGATTGCGGTTGCTCACTTTTTTGCGGTAGCAAGCCCAGGACCTGATTTTGCCATAGTGCTTAAACAAAGTATTCAGCGAGGTCGTGCCAATGCACTGTGGACCAGTGGTGGTGTAGCGTTGGGTATTCTCGTACATGTCACTTACTGTTTGTTGGGCGTGGCCATTGTGCTGTCTCAATCACCAACCTTGTTCAATGTTTTGAAATATGTAGCTGGTGCTTATTTAGCTTATATGGGTGTGCAAGCGCTGCGAGCGAAGCCCGCAACAGAGCAACTAACTGAGCAAACTGCCCATAAAGAAAACGAGTCTGCTTGGCATGCGCTACGCCGTGGATTTTTAGTTAATGCATTAAATCCAAAAGCCACTTTGTTCTTTTTATCGTTGTTCACCTTAGTGATCGCCCCCACAACGCCGAGTTCAGTACAAGCGTTTTATGGTTTATATATGGCATTGGCTACTTGGGTGTGGTTTTCATTTTTATCTATTATTTTAAGCAAAGAGGCGGTGCGGGCGTTTTTTCAGCGGGCCGGTCATTGGTTTGATAGAGGCATTGGTGTGGTGTTAATCGCACTCGCTGTGCGTGTTGTTGTTTAGAGTGTTTATCGTTGTATGAGTAATAAATCCCATATTAATTTTGCATTTGGCTCTAACTTATCGACTAAGCGATTGTTGGCGCGTTTGCCCAACGCGCACTGTTTGGGTGTTGCTAAGTTAAGTGCATATCAATTGACATTTAATATGCTGAGCACCGATGGTTCAGCTAAATGCACCATAGAGCATACGAATGATGACTCGGATTATGTGCTCGGTGTAATGTATGCACTGAATGAATTAGAGCTTGCTAAACTTGACGCTATAGAAGGTGCGCGCTACAACCGTGTGTCGCTCAACGTTGAAACCTTGCAAGGCGAAGCTTTGCAAGCACATTGTTACATTGCCAATACGTTTGTAGATACGCAGCTGCCGTTTGATTGGTATGTTCAGCACGTATTACAAGGTGCAATAGAGCATGGTTTTCCAAAACAGTACATCGATTTTATTAAATCACATAGTCATGTTAGCGATGCACAGCATGAGCGAGCGATACGAGAGTGGCAACTACACGGCTTAAAACCCAGTAGGGTAAAACGTTAAAGGCAAAGTGCTGGCAACTTACACCAAAGTCGCACAGCTTCCATCACTTGGCCTTGTTACACTGAGAAAAAAGACAAAGAGATAGTGATGCGCACCGCCGTTATAAGTCATCCCAATTGCAGAAAGCATAAAGTACATCGCGAGCATCCAGAATGCCCAGAGCGCGTTGATGCTATTGCCGACAGGCTGTTAGCATCAGGTCTGGATATTGCCGTCACGCAATTACAAGCGCCTAAAGCCGATATGTCTAAAGTTGCTTTGGTACATGAGCAAGCGCACATTGAGCAAGTGTTAGGCTGTATGCCAGCAGAGGGATTGCGCGAACTCGATGCTGATACTTGGCTGTGTCCAGATTCACTTAAAGCCATTGAGCGAGCTGTGGGGGCCGGTATTTTAGCAGTAGATGAAGTGCTTGCTGGTAACTTGGATGCAGCGTTTTGTAATGTCCGTCCACCTGGACACCATGCTAACCAATCCAGTTCCTCAGGATTTTGTGTGTTCAACAACTTGGCGATAGCAGTTGAGCACGCCAAATCACTAGGGGTTGAACGTATTGCCATATTAGATATTGATGTACACCATGGTAATGGCACGCAAGATATTTATAGAGCGCGTCCTGATGTGTTATTTTGTTCCTTGTTTCAGTACCCGTTTTATCCCAATTCTGACGTTGAAAATACCGATCATATTGTGAATTCACCGCTTGCGCTCGGCAGTGGTGGCGACGATCTTAAAGCGCTTTTTATCCAGCAATGGTTACCTAAATTACTAGATTTTAAAGCTCAGTTGATTTTTATCAGTGCTGGGTTTGACGCTCACCTTGAAGATGATATGGGGGGCTTAAAATTTGTTGAGGCGGACTACCAGTGGTTGACTGAGCAGGTGGTAGAACTTGCCAAAAACACACAAGCACAAGGGATTATTTCCTTTTTAGAAGGAGGATATGATCTGTCTGCATTGGGTCGAAGTGCGGTCACGCATATTAAGGCGCTGGTGGATGCTAACTGGCAAACTTAGAAGTTATTGCGTTTGCTTAAGCAATGCAAAGGCCTGTGGAATTGTTTGTATTACGACTTTATCAACACAGCACTCACCTTCTAAAATCAGAGCGTTACGGACTTTGTTAGTAAGTAGTTGCATACTAGGCATGTTAACTAAATGGCCTTGTAAGTTGTTGCACTGGCCATTTTCAAACAAACAAATTGCGCTGTGTATTTGCTCTGTAGGTAAATTGTGTAAAGCATGATCCAGTGCAGCGTTATCGCAAATATACTCAATACTTTCTTCCAGAAGTAGCAAGAATGGGTAATATTTTAGTGTCATAGTTTGTTCTCAATCAAAGTATAAATCCTGTGCAATATTATACTGGACAACCAAGTTTAAATGCGAGGTTGTGCTTAATGATATCAGATAGTCGTCAATTACAAATCAAAGATATTTTCTCCAACCAATTGTTGTCATGTGATCACCAAACTCCGTTAGCCGAGGCAGTTCGTTTGATGCGAGAGCGTCGTGTTAGCTCAGTTTTTGTGATGAAAGAGCAGCAAATAGTAGGTATTTGGACGGAATCTGACTGCGTTAAGCTGAACTTTAGTGATCCCGACTTTGCTAAAATGCCAATCGCTTCAACGATGACCTCTCCTGTGCATGATATCTTAATCGATAAAACCTTGAGTGAGGCCACAATTAAGTTTCACCAGCTGGGTATACGTCATTTGTTGGTTAAAGATCAACATAATGAGCCAGTTGGTGTGGTGTCACTGTCTGATATCGTTCGTAATCAAGGGCTTGATCACTATCTGCACTTTCGACCGATTGACGATCATTACAATCGCAATGTGGTGATTTTAAAAGCTGATGACTGCGTCTCTAAAGTGATTGAAGTGATGCGTGTAAAGCGAGTAACCGCGGTACTGGTGTATAACCATCAACTGGCGGAATACGGCATTATAACGCAGCGTGATATTGCCTATATGCTATTGAATCCTGATTGGCGCATGCCGTGCTGGGAGCTTGCTACCTACCCTCTACTGCAAGTTTCGCCAAAAGACAGCTTATTTGATGCTTATCGCTTAATGACCGCAGAATCAATTCGTCACCTCGTGGTGAAAGAGCCTTGCTCGGGGCAAGTAATTGGTCTGCTGCCGCTGAAAAATGTGCTAACTGAAATTGAAACCGCTTACTGTAGCGAACTGGAAAAAGTTTTAGAGCAAAGAGACTTAGCATTAAAAAAATCTGAGAGTAATCTGTATTTAGCTAATCGCATTATTGATGCCTCACTCGATGGTATTATGATCACTCGTGGCAATGGTGAAATCTTGCAAGTAAACCCCGCTTTTAGTGCGTTGACGGGCTATCAAGAATATGAAGTAATCGGTAAGAATCCCAGTATGTTGAGCTCCGGTGTGCATGGTAAAGATTATTATGACCAAATGTGGGCGCAACTGAGAAAGAATGGTGTGTGGCAAGGGGAGATCTGTAATCGTAAAAAAAGTGGTGATGTGTATGTTGAATGGCTCACCATTATTCAGATTAACGAGCCGTATAGTGATGAAATACTCTATGCTGCCATTTTTAGTGATATTACCGAGCGTAAGAATGCGGAAGAAAAAATAGCCCGCCTTGCATATTTTGATGAATTAACTGGATTGCCAAATCGACGTTTGTTCTACGATCGACTGTCGATGGCTCTTGCGTCTGCCCATCGAGACAATCATAAACTGGCGGTAATGTTCATCGATCTTGATCGCTTTAAGGAGGTCAATGATTCTTTAGGTCATAGCGCGGGCGATGAGTTACTGGTACAGGTAAGCGAGCGTATCAAAGGCATGCTCAAAGAAGGCGATACCTTAGCGCGTTTGGGCGGTGACGAATTTGTGGTGCTGTTAACGGAAGTTGCGCATATTTCTGATGTAGTGAGCTTTGCCAATGGCATTTTAGAAAAGTTGAGTGTGGCATTTGAACTCAATGATATCTGTGTGTCTGCTACGGCATCATTAGGTGCAGCGATCTACCCAGAGGATGGTGCTGACAGCGAAACTTTACTTAAGCATGCCGATGTTGCCATGTATCGCTCAAAAGAAGTGGGCCGTAACTCTTTCCAGCTATACAAAGCATCGATGAATGCGCGTTCCCTCGAGCGACTTTCGATGTTAAGTCGTTTTCAACATGCCCTCGATAATGATGAGTTTGAATTATTCTTTCAGCCCCTACAATGTCTTGCAAGTGGCCGAGTTTCAAGTGTGGAATGCTTATTGCGTTGGAACGACCCTAATCTAGGCGTGATCTCACCTGCACAGTTCATTCCTTTAGCTGAAGAACTTGGCTTGATCATTAAACTCGATCAATGGGTGATAAATAAAGCCTGCGAAAAAATGGCACTTTGGCGCCGACAGGGGAGTGATGTTAGGCGTATCGCTATTAATGTTTCGGCGCAGCACCTTTGCCAGGGGGAGTTAGCAATTACCGTAGCAGCAGCACTTAATAAGCATGGTATTAATGGCAAATATATAGAACTAGAACTCACCGAAAGTAGCTTTATTAGTAACTTGCATGAGGCGAAGAGTGAATTACAAAAGCTAAAGAGTTTAGGAGTATCGATTGCTTTGGATGACTTTGGAACCGGTTATTCCGCACTGAGTTATTTAACCAAGTTGCCTATCGATACATTAAAAATAGACGCCAGCTTTGTAGCGAAAGTGCCGGATGAGTATGGTAATAGTGAAATTGTCAGTGCCATCGTCGCGATGGCGAAGGCACTGAATTTACACGTTGTGGCTGAAGGAGTAGAAAAGCAAGAGCAGCAGCAGTTTTTACAACGGCTGGGCTGCAACACCATTCAAGGGTATATGTTTTGTAAGCCACTTAATTGTGATGATTGGTTACGTTTCTATCAGTCGGAAAAAGTCACTTCGTAAGCAGTAAACTTACGGATATTGATCACGCCAGTATCGAAAATAAGGTACTGGCCTTTTATACCTTGCAATACACCACTGACTTGTGGGTTTTTGTCAAAATTAAATGAGGTGATCTTGGTTGGAAACTGCTCGACCGGGAAGCTCAAATCTACCACCTCTTCATCTAATCGTTCTATGGCTGTTGCACCAAATAGCTCAGCAAGCTCGTCTAACTTAGCTTGGATCTGTGGAATAAGCTGTTCGGCTGCTTGCTTTAAATCAACATCATTGGCAACGCCTTTGAGCATATTACGCCAGTTGGTTTTATCAGCAATAAACTCAGCTAAGGCTACTTCTACAAGACCCGATTGCAAACGTGTCTGTACTTTGAAAATAGGCAACGCTTGGGTTGCGCCTTGGTCTATCCAGCGTGTTGGAATTTGTGTATGACGGGTGATCCCCACTTTTAGACCCGAGGTGTTTGCTAAGTAAACATAGTGCGGGATCATGCAGTTTTCTTCCCCCCACTGAGGCTCGCGGCACGTGCCTTGATCAAAATGACAGGTTTCGGGCTTCATGATACACATATCACAGCTTGCGAGCTTTTTCATGCAAACAAAGCAGTGTCCCTGAGAGTAACTTTTTTTGGTTTGCTTCCCGCAGTTACAACAAAAAATATTGCCAGTATGCGTGAGAGTAATGTGTTTACCAAAATAGTCGTTCAGGTTGATAAGCTCATCCCCAATGGGAAGATGGTATTGAATTGGTTGAGTTAGCTGCGCTTTTAATTTACTTAAAGTGCCTTGCATCTTTACGCCCCTAAAGATGTTAAAAGGGCGATACTAGCAAGCCAGTTCATAAGTCACAATATTAAAGGGTTAAAAGCAACAAATGGTGCACCTAGCTAATGCCCCATTTGTTGATAAACATAAGTTTAGTATTTTGCCGAGCGTGTTTGGCTTTTTAGAGATGCCTTAATAAAGGCACGTAAATCGTCATTTGACAATTTAAGGTCTTCATGGCGAAGATACATCATATGACCCGAACGGTAGCCTTTAAAACTTAAGCGGTCACGCATTTTGCCGCTGGGATCTAGCTGCCACATGGTGTACTTAGCGTCAAAATAGTTGGTCGCGCCATCGTAGTAGCCTGCTTGGATCAATACGTTTAAGTAAGGGTTTTCAGCCATGGCTTCGCGTAGTTGCTCTGCGGTATGGTTGTTTGTGCGGTCCCATGGGTGCACATTTGCCAGCATGTTGTACTGAACGTCTGTTTTATAATTTAGCTCTTCACGAATATAGTGATTAATCGCTGGCGTAAAAGCATGTAGCCAAGCACTCAATTCAGGGAAGTAATCAGGGCTATCACCGGCATCACGTTTGTCGATACCTAAATAGCGAGAATCTAAGCGACCAAGAATAACGCCTTTGTCGCGCAGTAACTCTTTCCAAAACGCATCATCGTTAATGTCTAAATTGTTTTGCGATACAAACTGTTTTGATAAGCCACTAAAGTAAGCAACCCGATCGACAATACGTGCTCGTTCGTCTTTGCTGATGAATGAACCTTTAGCGAGTGCAGGTAAATACTCATTGAGTGTAAATGTTTCCACTTCTTTGAGCACTTCTAATAAATCTTTTTGTTGCAATGCACTGGGGAGCACTTTGTGGTGCCAAGCGGTGGCTGCAAAGTAAGGTAAGCGGTTCGCGGCTTTTACCGGACCGTCACGTTTGATGCCGATGTCAGTGGGAGACACCAAAATGACACCGTTTAAAAACCACCAATGGGATGCTTGCAGCTCTTTGGCAAGCCCTGAAACGCGTGTCGTGCCATAGCTTTCACCGATTAAAAACTTAGGTGATAACGCACGGTTATTGCGCGTTATAAAGGTGTTGATCCAGCTTGCGAGATATTCAATGTCAGCATTCACGCCAAAGAACATGTTTTGTTGCTCTTCTTTACTTGGCATTTTGCCTTCTTTGTTTGGTAATACGCGTGAATAGCCTGTATTTACAGGGTTTACAAATACAATGTCAGCCACATCGAGTATTGAATAGGGGTTATCTTTGATGCCATAGGGCTGGACTGGGTAACCTTCATCATCAATTTTTAGGATACGGGGACCTGTGTAGGCGATGTGCATCCACACTGAAGCTGAGCCAGGGCCACCGTTAAATGAGATAAGTAATGGACGTTTACTGATGTCGTCTACTTTGTCTTTTTTGTAGTAGTTGTAATATAAGGTTGCAATTGGTTCGCCATTGTCATTCCAAACTGGCTGGGTGCCTGATGTGACTTGGTAACTGAGTCTTTCACCATTAATGGTTGCTTTGTGGTTGGTTACGACTTGGCTATCAATATCGATTTTGCGTTCATGTTCAGATGCATTACTCACTAGGCTGACTAGCATGGTAAGCACCACGAGCACTCTTGTTAGAAACATGGTTTTCCCCAAAACATAAAAATATTCATATTAAAGTTGCTTTTCGTGCAACTTTCAAAGGTTATGAGTCAAATAGCCTCTTTGACGAGTTAGTTGTCAACAAGGTACGCGAAAATGAAATATGACATGGCGCGCACCATCAGCGAGCAGGCAGGTATATTTTGCACTTGAATGGTGCGTATTTGTACTGTAAATCCAGCTATATAAATTTAAGTGCATGAAAGTTATTGTTTTTGTTTTTTGGCACGATGGTTGGATTAATTGATATCAACAGGATAAGCCTGTCCTAAGGGGACTAACAATGAAAATGATAAGTGCAATAATAAAACCATTTAAATTGGACGAAGTACGAGAAGCGCTAGCTGATTTAGGCGTAGAAGGGATGACAGTGGTTGATGTCAAAGGATTTGGCCGCCAAAGAGGGCATACCGAGTTGTATCGTGGTGCGGAGTATCAGGTCGATTTTATTCCAAAAATAAAAATAGAAATTGCCACACGTGCAGAGAACACGCAGCGGGTGGTCGATACACTCACCAAAGCTGCCAGTACCGGAAAAATTGGTGATGGAAAGATATTTGTTTATGACTTAGACCAAATCGTGCGGATCCGTACCGGCGAATTAGACGAAGAAGCAATTTAAGGGGCCGATGATGGAAAGCGCAATTGTAGAACTCAAATTTTCACTCAATACTTTTTACTTTTTAATTTCTGGTGTTTTGGTCATGTGGATGGCTGCAGGCTTTGCGATGCTAGAAGCTGGATTAGTCCGCTCCAAAAACACGACTGAAATCTTGACTAAGAATATTGCCCTGTATGCTATAGCCTGCACCATGTTCTTGCTGGTGGGTTACAACATCATGTATGTGGGTAATACGGAAGGTGGGATTGTGCCAAGCTTTGGCGCCTTGATTGGTGAGGCAGCCGCTGATGCGGATCATGCACTGGAGTCAGACTTTTTCTTCCAAGTGGTCTTTGTCGCAACCGCCATGTCAATTGTCTCGGGTGCTGTTGCTGAGCGGATGAAGCTTTGGGCATTTTTGGCCTTTACTGTGGTGCTAACAGGCTTTATCTATCCAATTGAAGGTTATTGGACTTGGGGTGGCGGATTTTTGTCACAGCTTGGTTTTGTTGATTTTGCAGGTTCAGCTATCGTGCATGGTGCCGGTGCTGCAGCGGCTTTATCGGGTGTACTTTTGCTAGGCGCTCGTAAAGGCAAATATGGTAAGAATGGTGAAGTTTATCCAATTCCTGGTTCAAATATGCCACTGGCAACCCTTGGCACATTCATTTTATGGATGGGATGGTTTGGCTTCAACGGTGGTTCGCAGTTGTTCTTAGCGGATAAAGCAAATGCGATAGCCGTGAGCCAAATTATGCTGAATACTAATGCGGCGGCAGCAGCAGGCGCGGTCGCTGCGCTGCTGGTGTGTAAGGCGCTTTGGGGAAAGGCGGATTTAACCATGGTACTAAATGGTGCGCTTGCGGGGCTTGTGGTGATCACCGCAGAGCCGGCATCTCCGACCCCGTTGCTTGCTTGTTTGTTAGGAGCTTTAGGTGGTTCGCTGGTTGTTTTTAGCATTGTCTTTTTAGATAAAGCGAGAATTGACGACCCTGTTGGCGCGATTTCAGTGCATGGTACTTGCGGTATGCTAGGGGTTATGTTGGTACCATTGTCAAATTCCGATGCGACGTTTATGAATCAGTTGATTGGTTTAATTTGTATTTTAGGTTTTGTATTTATTATCTCTTACTTAGTTTGGGCGCTGCTCAAAGCAACCATGGGGATCCGAGTTGGTGAAGAGGAAGAGATCAACGGCATGGATCAACACGACTGCGGCATTGACGCTTATCCTGAATTTGTGACCGTGCGAGGGCAGTAAGCTGCTAGATTAAATTTCAAATGTATTTGAGCGGGCTTTAAGCCCGCTTTTGCTTTCAGGCTTGGTTAATCTAAGGTACCCTATGCTACGACCCATTTAATCAGATAAAACAGTCAAAGTGGCATGGTAGATAAAAGCAATAACGACACATCAAAAGCAAAAAAAAAGTCCACTAGAGCGCCCTCAAAATCAGCGACAACAACTCGAAAAAAGCCAACTAAAAAAGCATCTACTGCTGGGCAGTCAAAACTTGCGCGTTTTAAGCAACGGGTATTACAAACGTGCTGGAACTTGTTGTGGAAAGGGACGATTGCCGTCATCGTGATTGTCAGCTTTTATGTGATCTATCTTGATTCAAAAGTAACCCGACAATTTGAAGGCAGCAAGTGGCAGTTACCAGTGCAAGTGTATGCTCGGGCAATGCGCTTTTACCCAGAACAGTTTTTATCTGAACAAGAGGTTATTTGGGAGCTAAAGCGCTTAAACTATACCCAAGTAAATCGCATTAGCCGCACCGGTCAGTATGTTGTACAAGGACGAACGATATCGATACACAGACGCGCATTTGAGTTTTATAACGGTGCGGAAAATGAAGTGGTGTTCACATTAAATTTTGCAGGTAAACGACTTGCCAGTATTGTGGATAGTAACGGCAGGCGCATACAGCAAGCAAGGCTGGAGCCCGTACAAATTGCGCGCATAGGCAACGAATCTAAACAAGACCGTGAATTTGTACCATTGGAAAAATTTCCGAATTTACTTAAAGATGCTTTATTAGTCGTAGAAGACCGAGATTTTTATCAACACCATGGCGTGTCAGTATGGTCTATCTTGCGTGCCCTGTATACAAACATCAAAGCGGGTCGCACTGTTCAAGGCGGTAGCACGCTGACCCAGCAGTTAGCTAAAAACTTTTATCTATCTCGCGAGCGTTCTCTAGTGCGTAAAGTGAATGAGGCTTTTATCGCCCTTATCCTTGATTATCGTTATAGCAAAGATGAAATTTTGGAAGCGTACCTCAACGAAGTATTTATGGGTCAAGCTTATAACCAAGGTGTTCACGGCATGGGCTTGGCATCAGAGTTTTACTTTGCAAAGCCGGTCGATGAATTGGAGTTTGACCAAATCGCCATGCTGGTTGCGATGATAAAGGGACCCTCTTTTTATAACCCAAGACGCTATCCTGAACGCGTGCGTGAACGTCGAGATTTGGTGCTTAGGTTACTCGCCGAGCAGGGCTATATATCGCCGAACGAATTACGCCAATCTTTGGTCAGGCCAATTAAAATTCAACCATTGAAGAAAAGCCACTTACAAACGTATCCCGGTTATCTTGAGTTGGTTGATCGAGAGTTACGTAACTTGCTGACTAATCAAGAGTTAATTAACGCAGGTGTTCGGGTGTTCACTTACTTTGACTTGCAAAAACAAACAGCAATGGAAGATGCGATAAAGAGTGGCTTGCCATACCTAGAGCGTCGCTTTAAAACTGAAAAGCTCGAAACAGCCATGATCTCAGTCAATATTGAAAAAGGTGGAGTATCGGCTCTCGTTGCTGGTCGAGACTTTAGATTTGATGGTTTTAATCGAGTTTTAGATACAAAAAGAAATATCGGTTCTTTGGTCAAGCCCGCTGTTTACTTAACAGCGTTAGAAAAGCCAGAGTATACCCTAGGCACGTTGCTTGAAGACGGACCTTTACAAGTGACCGATGAGTCAGGTGATATTTGGAAACCAGAAAACTTCGACCACAAGTACCGAGGCGTTTTACCTTTATATCAGGCATTTAGTAACAGTATTAATATTCCAGCAGTTAATCTGGGTTTGGATGTGGGTGTTCACAATGTTGCACAAACGCTTAAGAAACTTGGCGTAAATGAATCTATTAATCAATATCCATCACTACTGCTAGGCGCTTTGGAGTTATCTAGCTTTGAAGTCGCACAAATTTATACAACGTTGGCAGGCAATGGTCAATACAGACAACTGACCAGTATTTCTGCAATGACGAATGCAACGGGCAAAGTGCTGTATGAACACGAAGTAGATAGCCGAACAAGGTTTAGTGCTCAGGCAAGTTACATGACTAAGTATGGTTTGAAAAAGGTGACCAAAGAGGGCACGGCTAAAAGGCTAAACGCCCATTTTCCGTCCATTCAATTGGCAGGTAAAACAGGCACCAGTAATGATTTACGGGATAGTTGGTTCACAGGCTTTGATCACAATACCGTGACTGTCACTTGGCTTGGGCGCGATGATAACCAAAGTACAGGATTAACGGGGGCGACGGGCGCATTAGAGCTCTATATACGCTACCTTAAACCACTCAATCCACAAGCAATAGCCGATAACAGGCCGAATAGTATTCGTTGGGCGTTTGTTAATCCTGCCACGGGTAAGCAGGCACCGCCTGGTTGTGGCAAAGTTATCCAATTACCAGTGCGAGCAAGTGAGTTTGAGCCAAGACCCAAGTGTGAGTAAATAACCTCAGCTGCAGATAAGCGAATTTGCCCAATCAAAGCGATTTCGCTCACTCTCTTCGTTATTGGATATTGAAGAGGTTGAAATACCTCTATTGTGAGCTATCAAAACTCTTATCCGCAGCTAGGCCTAAATAGAATTACTTATGTTTTAAACTGGCGCATGGCTTGTTGTAAATTATGTGCCAGTGTTGCAAGCTTAGTGGCATCTTGCTCCGTTGCAATGGCTGAGCTAAGTGTATGTTCAGCCAATTCATTTATTTCACTGGCGTCGCTCAGTGCCTGCTGCGTTGCCTGTGTTTGTTGTTGCACCAGATCCGCAATCTGATGCCCTTGTTTATCAATGTCTTCCATACTTTGCTGAGCAAGCTGTAAAACCTGATTTGTTTGTTTTGCTGCTTCAACTCCTTGTTCCATTTTTTCTACACTGGAGCGCATTTTAGTTTGGGTATCGTTTGAAGCTTTTTGTAGTGCATTGATGATCGTGTGGATCTCTTCGGTTTGTTGTTGTGTACGCTGAGCGAGGGTACGCACTTCATCAGCCACCACGGCAAAACCACGGCCTTGTTCGCCAGCGCGAGCGGCTTCTATGGCTGCGTTTAACGCAAGTAAATTGGTTTGCTCTGCAATTTCACTGATAGCAGCGCTCACTTTGCTGATGTTTTGGCTATCTTGCGCCAGTCTATCGAGTGCTTCACGGCTGTCTTCAAACTCCTGTTGTAACAAAGTCATATGTCGTGCCAGTTCAGTCGTATTCATTGAACCTTGTTTCACATGCTCCGCAGCTGTAGAAGCAAGTTCAGTGGCATGCTGTGCGGAATGCTCGACCGAATCTGCAACGTGGGCCATTTCGCCGAGCGCACCGTGAATAGTGCTAATTTTGTGCTGTTGTTGGTCAACGTCACTACGCGTGTCTTGGCTTATTTGACTTAGTTTGGTTGTGGCACTGTCTAAATCGACGCTACTGTTGTTCACTTCTTGTAAAATTGAAATAAATGCGCTCAAAACTTTATTGTACTGCTCAACAATAATGGACATTTCATCGTTGCCAAATGGAGTTGCTTTAAAGCTGAGATCGCCTTTAGCGGCTTGTGAGGCCGTGTGAGAAAACGAAAAAATGCTGTCTACTACGGCAAAATAAAAACCTAACATTAGATAGATGGCAATAATAAGGCTGAGTACTGCGGCAATGCCAACGATGTTTCGAATGACGGTTTGATCATTTATTTTTTTGGCTAATAGCGTTTTAAGAAGCGGTGTGCTGGTATCAATTAGTTTCTCTATGCTAGCTAAAACTCGATTATGCACTTGTCCAAATTGATTTTTTGAAAGCTGCAAATCGTCAGGGTCAAGCAGTTTTTGCTTAATGGTATTTTGGTAATCACTCAAGCTGCGACCAAGCGCGTTGATGCTAGGTTCTAGTACCTGCTTTGCTTGCTGATTTTCATGCATAGCAACTGTCATTTTGCTTTTCAATTGTTCGTAAAAAGTGGGTAAGGCTTTATTTAGGTTAGATAAAGCAATAAAACTGTCTGGAGTAAACCTACCTTGTTCGATGACTGACTTAGCTTGCTCAGCAAGTTGATTTACTTGCTCTTGCAAGCGCGGAACTGATTCGACCAAAGAGCGGTTGATATAGGATCGAGTTAGGTCATCATCGATGGCAAGTTTTGATTGTATTGAAATCTGTTCAATCACAGACTCATTGGCATTAACAGAGTAATTAGCTTGGCGAGCGAGGGCTTCATTTGCTTCGGCATCCATTAGGGTGATATTACTCAATAGCTTGGGATAGAGACTCAAGCCAGCTTGTTGTTGATGACTAATATTTATCGAGTGCGAGAGAATATTGGTTAAAAAAAACAAACTTAGTCCAAGCGGCACCAGTAAAATACCAAATACCAGAGTGATTTTTGTTTTGTACTTAAGCCCTGCCATAAGGCGGATTGCAGGCGCGCAAAATGATCTTAATCCTTGCATAGGGTTCACTTTTTATAAATATGAGCTAATAAAGACCTGTTAAATGCTAATACTAGTTCAAGTTTTTAAATTAAGTGACAATGCGAATTGATTGAGAGGGAAATTTTAAGAAAAAACATTGATAAGCAGCAGGCTAGTGAAACTCACTTCGCCTGCTGAAAAGCAACACTATGATTACAGTTTGGCAAATGCGCGTTTAGCGGCATCAATGGTATTTTGAATATCTTGATCAGTGTGCATGGTACTAACAAATCCCGCTTCAAATGCTGAAGGAGCTAGATAAACACCTTCATCAAGCATCAGGTGAAAGAACTTTTTAAAACGTTCTAGATCACATTCTGTGGCTTGTTGAAAGCTGTTTACACTTTGTGCGTCGGTAAAGAAGAAACCAAACATACCACCGGCATAGTTTGTGGTTAATGGGATTCCTGCTTCATCAGCTGCTTGCTGGAAGCCATCGCATAGCGCCTTACTTTTGGCTTCTAATTGCGCGTGTAAGCCTTCCTCACTGAGTACTTCTAGCGCTTTTAAGCCTGCAGCCATGGCAATTGGGTTACCAGATAAGGTGCCAGCTTGGTAGACAGGTCCAACGGGTGCAATGTAGTCCATAATTTCTTGCTTACCACCGAATGCACCTACAGGCATGCCGCCGCCTATCACTTTACCCAAGCACGTCAGGTCAGGTTTGATGTTGTAATACTGCTGAGCACCACCTAAAGCAACGCGGAACCCAGTCATCACTTCATCAAAAATAAGCACCGTACCATGCGCATCACACACTTCACGCAAG
This sequence comes from Pseudoalteromonas sp. ABE4_541, assembly GCF_056312285.1. Lineage (NCBI taxonomy): Bacteria > Pseudomonadati > Pseudomonadota > Gammaproteobacteria > Alteromonadales > Pseudoalteromonadaceae > Pseudoalteromonas > Pseudoalteromonas sp. ABE4_541. Next base: position 45,441 of record NZ_JBSVEM010000007.1, on the reverse strand, counting down.
CCTTCTAAAAAACCTGGAAGTGGTGGAATACAGTTCATATTTCCCGCGACTGGCTCAACGATAATACAAGCAATTTCGTCCTTATATTGTTCAAAAATTGCTTTCACTTCATCTAGGTTGTTAAACGAAACTGTAAGTGTGTGTTTAGCAAAGTCGGCAGGAATACCCGGTGAGTTTGGTACACCCATCGTGAGCGCGCCAGAGCCAGCCTTAACTAAAAGGGAGTCGGCGTGGCCGTGGTAACAGCCTTCAAATTTGAGGATTTTGTCACGGCCGGTATAACCTCGAGCAAGGCGAATCGCACTCATTGTGGCTTCAGTACCAGAGCTCACCATGCGCACTTTTTCGATAGATGGCACAAGTTCTTTGACTTTTTCAGCCATTAGAATCTCGGTTTCAGTCGGTGCGCCATAACTTAGGCCATTTTCTACTGCATCAAGCACTGCTTGTTTAATTTGCGGGTGGTTATGACCCAAAATCATTGGTCCCCATGAGCCGACATAATCAATATATTTGATATTGTCAGCGTCAAAGGTATATGGGCCTTCGGCTTTAGTAATAAATAAAGGTGTGCCACCGACACCATTGAATGCGCGCACAGGAGAATTTACGCCACCAGGAATAGAGGCTTGAGCGCGTGCGAATAAATCTTGGCTAATCGTCATGATTGTTCCTATTTTTTAGCTATTACGTTTGCGACTAAACCAAGGCACGTCTGCTTCGTACTTTTCAACTTGGTTTTCTACCCCTAGGGTGAGGGCAAACAATGCCATGCGGATCAGTACACCATTTTGTACTTGGCGGAAAATAGCAAGGTTGTCGTTGTTGTTTAAATCGTTGTCTAATTCGTTTGCTTCACTGCGGCTATCGCGAGGGAGTGGGTGCATTAATACTGAGCTAGGCTTACAGTGCGCGTTATAAATTGCTTGGCTGATACGATAGCCACCGCGATACTTATTGGCTTCTTCTTGCGACGGGAAGCGCTCTTCTTGAATACGTGTTTGGTACACTATATCGGCCGCTAGGTTGCCTTCCATTTGTGACGCGAGTTCAATTTTATGGCCCGCATTACTTACGCTGTCCAGAATATAATCCGGCATTTGCAGCCCATCAGGTGCGACCATAGTGAAACGGACGTCTTTGTAATGGCAAAGTAACTTGGATAATGAATGCACGGTACGCCCATATTTCAAGTCACCAACTAGCGCAATATGCAATCCATCGATGCCTCGTTCAAAACGGCCAAGCTCACGTTCAATCGTTAACAAGTCAAGTAATGCTTGTGTCGGGTGTTCATTTGGACCATCGCCGCCATTGATTACAGGCACATCTGAGCCAGTTGCAAATTCACTGACGGAGCCTGCATCGGGGTGGCGCATTGCGACCGCATCTGCATATGCAGAGATCACGCGAGCAGTATCATAGAGAGATTCTCCTTTTGCTAAGGCGGAGCTTTGCATGCCAGTAGTTTCTCGAACGAGGCCGCCTAATAGATTGAATGCAGTACCAAAACTAACACGCGTACGGGTACTTGGTTCAAAAAAGAGGTTCGCTAATATCGCCCCTTCAAGCACACGAGTACGCTTAAGCTTTTTCGCATAAGGCTCCATTTTTTTAGCGACGGCAAAGATATGTTCTATGGCTTCTCTGCCTAACTGATTGACAGAAAGAATGTTTTCACCTTGGAAACTTAACATGAGGCGGTTCCTAATCACAAATTAACAACGGGTTGTACGTATGGATACACTCAACCGTGATAACGCGCACATAACATAGCGGTTATTTGGCGCGATATCATAGCATAGTTATAGATTAGGTTTGAGTATTGCGAGCATCACAATGGCTAATAAAAGTAGTACAGGGAATTCATTGAAGATGCGGTAAAAACGATCGCTGCGTTTATTACGATCATGTTTAAAGTCTGCGAGTAACTTAAAGCAGTACCCGTGGTAAATATACAAAATAATAACTAAAACGAATTTGTAGTGCAGCCACATGCTATGGCGGAACCATTCACGGCCATATTCATAGATGGTGAGTACACCAAAGAGTAGTGTAAATAATGCAAATGGTGTAACAAAATAGAGCAGTCGCCTTTCCATTATTTTGAGCATTGCGCTGCATGACTTCTCTTCCGTCAGCGCGTGATAGACAAATAGGCGAGGTAAATAAAAAATCCCTGCAAACCAAGCAATCATGAAAAAGATATGCAGGGCTTTATAAATTAAAAGTGCGCTCATAGCATCCCCATTAAAGTAAGCTGTTGCGAATGGTCAATATGTGGCGGATTTGATCCCACCTCAATATACCCATGATTTGTTGATTATCTTTTTGGTTAAACACGTACACAGCACCGCTGCGTTTATCTTTTAAAACATCAAAGGCGTCTGACAGCGTTGCTTGGCTGCTCAACCCCTCTAGAGGAATATAAGATATGCTGACGCTTTGATCGCTCATCAAACTCAAGTCATATTCAGCAAGACGATACGCGTTGTCCTCATCATATACGATCAGCGGCGTTTGACTGTTCACTGCGCCTAATGTTTCTCTTATTTGCTCTTTGTCACTTGAGTACAAAAGCTTAAAGTTCTCATCCATTTCTTCCATAATTCCGACTTTTTGCAATGCCTCACTAGCAGGAGAAACCTGATAGGGGAGCCCCTGAAAATCAAGCTGTTGCAAGAAAATAGAACGATTTCCAAATACTTGTAGTGCGGTAACATAAGCGGTTGAGATGACAAGCATTGCAGGCACGATAATTTTCGGGTTTGAAGTCAGTTCCATGACTGCCGTCAGAGCTGCTAGCGGTGCGTGCAATGTCGCGGCAAGTAAGCCTGCCATCCCTAATACACCATAAGTGCCACTGACATCAGTGCCCGGAGAAATAAACTGTGCAAAAAATGCCATAAGTGTGCCCATCACGACACCTAAACCAATCACGGGGCCAATAAGGCCGCCAGGGACCCCTAAGCCAATTGCAAATAAAGTGGCCAGTAACTTTGCGATGAGCACCGTAGTGAGCAGTTGCATATTGTCGGGCGAATCCACTGCCAAGCGAATTGCACTCATGCCTGAACCCATAGCTTCAGGTACAAGATAGCCAATAAAGCCTGCTATAAGCCCTGCTAACATTAATCGAGGAAACATATTGACAGATTTAAAGGTTTTAATGACGACCATTAAATTTTGATTAAAGGCAAAGGCTATCGCTCCTAACACCACGCCACATAAAATCAAATAAGGGTAATGCCAAAAACTCAATGTGGCGATACTGATCAAAGCAAGTTCACTATCGTGGCCAAACACAAACTGAGTCGCTAGCGCACCTGTCACCGCAGCAAGCATGATAGGTACAAATATGTGAATTTTATATTCACGCAGTACAACTTCCATTACAAATATAACCGCCGCGAGCGGGGTATTAAATGACGCTGCGATACCCGCTGCAACACCACAGCCGGCTAAGGTTCTTGCCGAATTAAGTGGCAAATGTAATCGCTCGGCTAAAATGCTTGCGCCAGTTGCGCCCATATGTACTGAAGGGCCTTCTCGACCGACAGAAAAGCCGCTGATCAAGGCAACAGCTCCCCCAAAAAATTGGTTCGCGGTATTCCAAATAGGCATTTGTCCATAATGGTGTTTTATACGGTGGATCACAAAAGGTATACCAAGTCGGTAGTGTTTAAAGCCTGTTAAATCAGCGAACACAGCAATCATCAATGCAGCCACAACCGGAAAAATGACACGTTCAATTTGTGATAAGGTTGAAAAGTCGTCTGGAGTATCTAAGAACAAACCTTGAGCGAAGCTAATAGTGAGGCGAAATAGAATAATTAAAACAGCCGCAATTAAGCCCGCCGCAACGCCGAGTAAGCAAAGTTGTGCGGAGGTTTTTGGTTTTGCGAGACGGCGCCTTAATGTATCCAGCGACATGTTTGATTTCCAAGTCATAATAAGGACTTAAGTTTATCAAAAAAATGCCATACCGTCCTTAATAAACGGATGGATAAGTGAAGTTGAACTGATAAATTTGGCCAAGCGGGGACAAGAACTATACTTGATTAAAACACTCAGGTATTAGATAATCGCGACATTAAATGGTCAAGAGTTTGTGAGTATGTCTGAACAGTTACCGATTCAATTTAGTGATGCGGCAGCCAATAGAGTGAAAGAGCTTATAGCCGAGGAAGAAAACCCAGAGCTTAAGCTGCGCGTATATGTCACCGGTGGTGGCTGCTCTGGTTTTCAGTATGGTTTTACCTTTGATGAAAAAGTAAATCCGGGCGATCTGGAAATTGAAAAAAATGGTGTCACTATGGTGGTTGACCCAATGAGTATTCAATACCTTATCGACGGTGTGGTGGATTACACCGAAGGCTTAGAAGGCGCACGCTTTTTTGTTAATAATCCAAATGCCACGACGACTTGTGGATGTGGTGCAAGTTTTAGCGTTTGAGTACACCTTTTCAAAATAAAAGGCCACACCAAGATGTGGCCTTTTTTGTGCCCGCCGTGATACGCATTGCCTAGTCTTTTTGTAAGCCTCCGCTACAACGTCATGTAACTAACATAGAGCACGATGTTGGTCGCGCACTTTTGCTATTGAAAGCCTTTGATTTGCAAAAAAATCATACCTAAAAGATAAACACGCGCTAATGCTGAGTTACAAAAATCATCAATGCAAAAAAGCCTAATATGAAGGTACTAAAAGCTAAGATGTAGATAAATCCACGCTTACCTTGGCGAATTGGGATGTTATTAGTGCGTAAAAAGCAATACCAAGCAAAGCACAGTAAAATTGGTAATAAAAACAGCAATCTAATCATTAGTATTCAGCCTTGGTTATGGTTGATATGTTAATCTTATCGGTAACTATATATTTTTTAAAGAAAAATAATTTATTATTAAAAGTGGTACATTTTATAAAATTTTTGTTAAAGTTAAGGGGTTCTGTCACTTATACGAAAACTTAAAAATAAGTGAAATTTTAATTAGGTGTTAAAAGAATTTTAGGCTATACCTAATTGGGTACATAGGAACAAAGAAAGTAGTTACTTTCAAAAGCTATAGTATACAATCTTAGCAACTTGAACGAGACGGGCATATTTCGTTCAATGTTTTACTAATTATCATCGAGTAGGAGATGTTTAATATGATGGGAAAAACTGTTTCTTCAGAAGAGAACGGTAAGCTAACTAAGTGGCTTAAATCTAAGCGTCATGAAAAAGGCCATACAATGCGTAGCCTTGCTCAAGTATTGGGTACCCCGCATTCTTTTATCGGAAAAATTGAAAATCAAGAGCGTCGTTTAGACGTGATTGAATTCTTACGCTACTGTGAAGCATTAGAAGTAGACCCATACGAAGGCCTTCATTTATTGAAAGATGAGCAGTAAGCTGCTTGTTAGCATCAAGGTGCAAGGATTTGCACCTCCATTCTTTCTGTATAAATTACTAAAGTATAATATTTAATTACTTGCCTGTGTTGCTATGATAAGACGCTTCTATTGCGTAGAGCTTGTGCCTTATCAGGTATAAAAATGTCAATGAGGGCAATACCATCAGCGCTGTGATAGCGAAAAATACAGCCCAGTTCCCATTTAACCAATCATCAATAACCACACCACTGTAGCTTGAAATAACGGTTCTTCCTAAACTGCTGAGCGAGGCGAGTAGTGCGTAATGGGTTGCACTAAATGCTCTATCACATAGCATGGAGATAAAGGCGACCATAGCGACTAAGGACCATGCTTGAGTGAAGCCGTCTACGACTATGGCCATGGCATATAAATGCTCTTTAGGGCCAGCCACTGCTATCCAAGAAAACATTAAATTGGATGCAGCCATTGCTAAGCCACTAACGAATAATCCTTTCACAATGCCATATTTATGATTAAAAATACTGCCAAGGAAAGCGAAAACAATGGTGATCACGCCCGTACCAAGTTTGGAGTATTGGGCAATCTGGCTGTTACTAAACCCCACCTCTTTGTAAAAGACGATGGACATGCGGGCTAGGAACGATTCACCAATTTTAAATAAAAACACAAATGCGAGTAGAGCAAGGGCGGTTTTAACCCCATTTTTTTTAAAAAAGCTTTTAAAAGGTTCGATGAGTGTAACGGCAAGCCAGGCGGTTAGCTGGCTGAGTCTTCCTGGTGCTAAATCAGCGAGTTTGGCCTGATAAGCTTGCTCTAGTTGTGCTTGCACCACGTCTCTGTTCGATTGTGGCTCTTTAGCTAAAAGGGTGACAACAATCAGTAATATCATGATACACGCTAATATCACGTAGATACCAGACCAATTAAAGGTTGGTAGATCAGCTAAAAAGAAGGGTAAAGCGCCAAGCAGTGCATACCCGGTCCACCAACCGGAAGTAGCCATTGCCGCAGCTGCAGTGGCTTTTTCACTTTCACTTTCAGGGAGAGAGTCAATCCGAAAAGCGTCTATGGCGATATCATGGGTGGCAGACGCAATAGCAATGATAAAGCACAATAATGCAGCGGTAAATAGTTGTTCTTTAAGCACTATTGTGGACATTAGTAACGTTGCGCAAGCTGTGATGAACTGACAAAGTGCAATCCAGCTGCGTCGTTGCCCTAGTAACTTCGTGAGCAAAGGAAGCTTGATCCTATCCAGCAAGGGTGACCATAAAAAATTCACCGTGTAAGCAGCAAATACAATACCAAATAAACCTATCATGCTGCGACTTAGGCCTTCATCTTTAAGCCAAGCCGACATCACTGATCCGATTAAGACCCAAGGGAAGCCACTACTGATCCCCAACATAAAGATGGTTACCAATCGTCGATCAGTATAGTAACCCAAATATTCGCGCAAACTGGCTTTGAGGATCATGGCTGGCCTTATTTAAAATTTAGGTGCTTCGAGCACGCTTACATCAAAAATGATAACTGGCGTTTTCGGAATAAAGGTGTAGCCGAGTTTGCTGTTGTAGCCCGTTTCCACTTGCATAATTTCATCCAGTGTTTCAAAGCCTTCAACAACGTTACCAAAAACAGCAAAGCCCCAATCTCGTCCCGGGTTTAGATGGTCATTATCGTTCATATTAAAAAAGAACTGACGTGTGCCAGAGTGAGGTTTGTTGTCTTGGTATGCCATAGCGACCGAGTACATATCATTTTTTAAGCCATTGCCACTTTCGTTAAAGATTGGGGCACGCTCAAACATACCGTCGTACTCTTTATCGTAGCCACCGCCTTGAATGACAAAATCAGTTTCATTGGCGTCATCTCTTTCTACGCGGTGAAATACAGAGCCTTTATAATCACCATTGATCACGTAGGTGAGAAAATTATTAACAGTAATTGGAGCACGAGAACGGTCAAGTTCAATAATGATGTCACCTTTGCTAGTTACCATTTTCACTCGTGGGAACAAGTTATCTTTTTGAACAAAACGACCTTCTTTATTCGCACCTAAAGCATGACAAGAAAGAAGGAGAAGCGATAAGTAAATTACAATATTCTTCATTTTTTATCCTTGTAAAAATTCAATCAGTTCTTTATCTGACACAATGCGAGTGATCAAAAGCTCAGTCAAGTTATTGAGTTGGCCTTCAATTTTAGCTTGTTCATGTTTTAGCGGCCCACTTAATTGTGATTTTGCATTGTAGCTTTTTTCAAAATGACGACTACCTTTGGATACTTCAACACGAAACAGTGCTTTGGCATGACTTTGATGCTTTGTCATTGATTCAGTGACTTTTGCAACAAACTCGTCGATATGTAGAATTACTTTATTGGTCGCCAGCGGCGAGATATTTGCGCCGTTAGCAAGTAAAGCTTGCTGAAAAGCTTTATCTACTAATAGCGGGAGTGCTGCATCAGGTAAGTAAAGTGCTGGTTCTTGATCGACTACCCGAATAGTGAAATTACTGGTTCTATTATCCTCAACTAAAAGCTGTAACGGTGCTTTTATTTGGCTCACACTAGTGCCCGAGTAACTAGGGTTTAGGATCACCGCTTTGGGTGAAGTAGTACACCCGTTAAGTAACAATAATATTAATAAGGAGATAAATCTCATTCTTTAGCCTCTTCTCGTTGCGCTTAGCACAATGAATTTTTTATTATTTCCAATAACTTTACAATTTCCAAATAAGCGGTTTAGCTTGTCTTGATAGTCAAGGTGTCGATTACCAATAATCCTCAACTCTCCGCCTTTTTTCAAAACATGCTTTGCTTGCGCAAACATTTGCCAAGCAATATGGTCGGTAATAGCCTGTGCTTGATGAAATGGAGGATTACATAACACCAGATCAACTGAACCTGAGGTGAAGTCAGTTAAACAATCGTTTTGTATAAATTTACAGCGCTCGCTTGCATCAGGTAGGTTTTGTTCAATATTGAGTTTGGCACTGGCAACCGCCATCGCAGACTCATCAATGAAGGTGACCCGAGCGTTGGCCATTTTGCTCAGTGTTTGCAGGCCAATGACGCCATTGCCGCATCCTAAATCAATTATTTTCATCGGCTTTTTGCCTTGTGGCAGGTAATTCATAAAAAATCGAGCGCCGATATCTAATGAATCTCTAGAAAATACGTTAGCATGGTTGGTGAGTGTAAATTCACTGTTTTCTAAAGCCCAACTTACGGGAAACTTACTCGCTACCGGCTTGTTTGTTGTTTGAGAAAATATCAAACGTGCCTTTTTGACCGCTAGACTCGTGCTTGGCTCGCTCACAAAGTGGCTAAAGCTTTTTAATGTTGAGGTATGGATCTCTTTTGCTTTACCTGCGGCAATAATCGTGATGCCTGCCGGTAAGTGGCTTAGCTGCGCCAATTGGTACTGCAAAAAGCCTGCATTTTTAGGTACCTTGAGTAATATCAAGTCAACATCGCAGGGCAAATTGGCAAGGCTGTCTAAGTAGTTTACCTGTGTACTCGGCAATTGGTTTTCTGCTAGGTTATATTTGCATGCTTGTTGGCTAACAAAAGAATCAGTGACGTGGGTAATACGAATTCTTTCATTGTTTTTAGCTAACAGACTACATGTCAGTGCACCAAAGCCGTCATTAAATACCAATACACGTTGAGCTTGGCTATGATGTTCTTGCACGTAATCAATTAAATACTCATCCGCTGCGTCCCATGCTTGTAGGCTACGATTTTTTTGTTCTAGAGGAAAACGGTGTAAAGTAAGGGCACAGCCACCTAATAACGCATCAGTTGTCATATATATAAAGTAACAAGTAGTGAATAGGTAAATGGTATCATGACATTGGCTCAGCCCAAACAGCTCTTACCCAGTGGGTTTGACTATTACCCTCAAGTAATGAGTTTATCGAAAAGTATTGCATTGTATGACTTTTTAGTTGCGAATTTGCAATGGCAGCAACCGAGTATTCAAGTGTTTGGTAAATCGCACCCAATCCCTCGCAAGCAATGCTTTATTGCTGACAGTAATGTGGCGTACGGTTATTCACAGAAAACATTAGATAACTCACCATGGCTTGACGTGTTGCAAGCTATGCGCAAACGCTTACAAATTGCTTATGGCTACGAATTTAACGCATTACTTGCCAATTGGTATCGCAATGGGCACGACAAAATGGGTTGGCATAGTGACGACGAAGCAGAGCTGGGAGTTGAGCCGTGTATAGCATCTATTTCCCTTGGTGCAGCACGCAAGTTTAAGATTAAGCATAAAATTACCGGACAGCAACACGAGTTACTGCTCGAAAGCGGCAGTTGTTTATTAATGTATGGACAAAGCCAAGCACAATATCAACATGCGCTACCTGCGCAAACCAAAGTCGCCGGTGGTCGAATTAATTTAACCTTTAGAACGGTTGGTCAAGCGCCAACAAAAGCGTATAGTAGCGGCCGTTAATAAATTTAAATGAAGGGGTTAGCATGTCGATGCAAGAGCAAATTCATGACAAGCTGGCAAATGCCATTAGTTGTAAACATCTTAACGTTATAAATGAAAGCCATATGCATAGTCGTGGCGAAGATTCTCACTTTAAAGTGATCGTTGTCAGCGAAGAATTTATTGGTAAAAGACTTTTGCAACGCCATAGAAAGGTCAATGAGGTATTGCAAGAGGAGCTTGCCGAGCATATTCATGCACTATCTATTCATGCATATACCCCTGAAGAATTCAGCGACAGAGAAGGAAGTACGCCTGATTCACCTAAATGTTTCGGCGGCTCTAAGTTAGATAATTAGCTGATCAGATCTGTGTTTGCCTGATCAACCATTAAACTATGTCAGTTTTTGAAAAATTATAGGAATAATTATGGTCGTTAAACCGAAAATTCGTGGTTTTATTTGTACCAATGCACATCCTGTTGGTTGTGCTGCACACGTACAAGAACAAATTGCTTATGTAAAAGCACAAGGCCCATTAACTCATGGTCCAAAGAATGTACTTGTTATTGGCTCATCTACGGGTTATGGCTTAGCATCACGCATTACTGCAGCCTTTGGCGCTGGCGCAAAAACGCTCGGTATTTTCTTTGAAAAAGAAGGAAGCGAGAAAAGAACTGCGTCAGCTGGTTGGTACAATACGGCTGAATTCCAGCGTGCAGCCGAAGAGGCAGGCCTTTGGTCAAAGAATATCAACGGCGATGCTTTCTCTGATGAAATTAAACAAAAAACAATCGATACGATTAAAGCTGAGATGGGCAAAGTTGATCTTGTGATATACAGTTTAGCGTCTCCTCGTCGTACTGACCCAAAAACAGGTGACGTATATTCATCGACGTTAAAGCCAATCGGTAGTGATATCACGACTAAAAACTTAAATACATCGAAGCGTGAAATCGACTCGGTGACTGTAGAAGCTGCAAATGAAGACGAAATTGCCAATACAGTAAAAGTTATGGGTGGTGAAGACTGGGAGCTTTGGATTGAGGCTTTGAAGCAAGCCGATGTACTTGCAGATAACTTTAAAACGACCGCTTATACATACATTGGTAAAGAGTTAACTTGGCCTATTTATGGTCATGCGACCATTGGTAAAGCAAAAGAAGACTTAGATCGCGCAACAGCTGCAATTAAAGAATCAACAGCGCCATTGAATGGCGAAGCGTATGTTTCCTCTTTAAATGCTGTTGTAACACAAGCAAGCTCTGCCATTCCGATTATGCCACTTTATATCTCTGCGCTATTTAAGGTGATGAAAGCAGATGGTACTTATGAAGGTACAATTGAGCAGATCGACGCCTTATTCCGTGAAAACCTATATGGCGAAACGCCACGATTTGATGATGGCGGCCATTTGTTCCAAAACTACAAAGAGCTTGAAGATGATGTTCAGTCTCGTGTTCAACACATTTGGGACACAGTAAAAACGGAAACCATTGATGAATTGACGGATTACGTTGGTTATCACAATGAGTTTTTACGTTTGTTCGGCTTTGGTATTGAAGGCTTAGATTACGAGCAAGACGTTAACCCTGATGTGAAAATCAATAATCTGGTTTAATCGCGTAAGCAAGTTAAGCGCTTTTTTAAATTAAGATTTTAACGGCTAATTGAGCAGGTGTACTGCATATTCAATTAGCCGTTTTTTATGCCAGAAAAAAGAATGTATGATGTAGCTTGTTTGCCGAGTTACAAAAGGAATTAGTACAGTGACGCCACCCGTTGAAGATCCCTTCAGTTCTCTCGTTTCTCTTTTTTCAGCCCGCTGTGAAGTATTTGCTCATTTACAACTTAAAGCCCCTTGGGGGATCGATGAAGCTCAACAAGATTGTTGTTATTTTAGTTATGTAAAAGCGGGTAGGTGCATAGTTGAATTACCCGATGGGCAAACCACTGAACTAAAAAGTGGCCAATTACTATTGCTACCTTATGGTCATGCTCACAAAGTAATGAGTGATTACGGCACGCCTTGTTTGACGAGCGAAACACTGTTTGCTGGCAAATCTCAACAGGAAGTTGAAAGTATGTTAGTTGGTGGGCAAGGAGAGAGTTGCCAAATGATGTGTGGCTACTTTTTGTTTTCACCCATTCAGCACTGGGGAGAGGATCCGCTGTATGGTGTGTTACCCCAACTTATCGTGATTAATGCCGCCGCTCACAGTAAGTTAGCGTTAATACTAAGCTGGTTATATGAAGAGAATAGCAAAAGAACGCATGGCTTTTCACTCGCTCAAAAGGCGTTACTCGAATTGCTGTTGTTGGAAGTGTTACGAACTTTAAAAGATATTGATGTTTCTCCCTCTTGGCTAAATGCACTACAAGATAAGCATTTATCACCTGTGCTGTTCGCACTACAATACCAGTTAAATAAAGATTGGACAGTTGAGCAACTTGCGCAAGTTGCTGCATTATCTTCTTCTTCATTTTCTGCGCGATTTCGAGATGTAACGGGTTTGCCACCTTTGCAATTTGTCCGTCAATGGCGTTGTTTGGCTGCGGCTAAACTAATGCGCTCTACTCAAGAACCTTTGAAAGCGATTTCCGCTCAGTGTGGTTTTCAATCAGTTGATGTTTTTATTCGTAACTTTCGACAATTTCATAAAATGACGCCAAACCAATATCGTAAGGCACACCTTCATCTGTAGCGTATGCAGTAAAATCGACGTTTACTATTTATTTGTCGATGTTACTTCTTTTTCGTCGCTGTAGGGCTATTCATCTGAAACAGGCTTTATTAATTTAAACTCAATATCAGAGAGTTATAAAAGGTGGATGAAAATGATAACTAAATCAGTGTTGGTTACTGGTGGGACGGGCAACATCGGAAGCGCCATTGTTGAAGAGCTACTCAATTATGATTATGACGTTAGTGTGCTGTGTAAGGATAAAAGCAGTGTTCAAAAAGCCAAAAAAATGGGCGCTAACTCAGTGTATGGCTCACTGCAGGAAACGCAAAAGTGGCTGCATGTGATCGATGTATGTGATGCACTCATTCATACCGCATGTACCTTTGATGAAAATATGGGGTTTATTGATTTTAGTTTTATGCAGCAGGTGGTAGCACGAGTAAAAAGACGCTCTAAACCTCTTATTCTTATTTATACATCAGGTTGTTGGACTTATGGAGATCACCAAAAGCTGATTACCGAACAAACACCAAAGTCGCCCACTGACGATTTTCAGTGGATGTTACGTAGCATCAACTTCTTGCGTGAAAAAAGCAATATTGATCTGCGTGTTGTTAGCCCGGTCAACGTTGTCTGTGAGCAAAGTCAATTTTTACCTCCCATTTTGTTGTGGGAAATTGAACGTTGTGGTTATCCAACTTTACCCAAAGATACAGCTCAAACCTGGTCTCTTATAGAGCGCCGGAATTTGGCTGAGCTGTATCGACTGGCTCTTGAAAAAGGGCAAGCGGGTGAAGAATACATAGGAAGTGCTGAACATAGAGCGCCATTGAAGGAATTACTGAGAACATTGTCAAGCAAGCCGCTAAAAAGCAATAAACTAAGCGATTGGGTATTGAACTATGGTACTTGGACTCAAGGCTATGGACTTAATCAGGTTTTTTCTAGTGACAAAGCAATAAGGGAGCTGGGCTGGGCACCGAAAAAGTTCATCATGTATTGAATTGTATTGTCTATCTAAACAAAACAGCGGTTTTAAGAATCGGCTTGATTGGAATTGGTGTACTGATAACGTTAGAGCTATTTCATTATATGACAGATTCGACCAGCTTATGGAGCACCTTTCTATTGTGCTACTTTAGTCTATACTGCTTTCATTAACTGGCAGCAAAGCCAATGAAAGGCATATTAATTTTGTAATTCCACTCGCATAGTCGTGGTGATTAATGTTAAAATCACAGAAATATGTGAGAACACAACTTCAACGCTTGTCTCGATATTCGAGCAGGTGGCTCTTTGATACCTAAAAAAATATGAGGCAGCAAGCGTTGTGGTGACTAAAGATTTTTCAATTTCTTTCCGTTAATGTAATGCAAGTGCGTATGATCAACATAAAAAAAGGTCTGGACTTACCCATAGAGGGCGCGCCTCAGCAAGTGATTCATGATGGTTCTGCTGTCAAACGAGTTGCTGTCTTAGGCGAAGAGTTTATTGGTATGCGTCCTACCATGCATGTTCGTGTGGATGACCAAGTCAAAAAAGGCCAAGTTCTTTTTGAAGACAAGAAGAACCCAGGCGTCAAGTTTACTGCACCAGCCTCTGGTGTGGTTAAAGAAATTAACCGTGGTGCTAAGCGTGTACTGCAATCCGTTGTGATTGAAGTACAAGGCAATGAGCAAATCACTTTTGACAAGTTCTCTGCTGCTGATTTAGGTGGTTTAGAGCGTGACAAAGTGAAAGAAGTGCTTGTTGAGTCAGGTCAATGGCCTGCGCTAAGAGCGCGTCCTTTTAGTAAAGTAGCTACGTTAGATGCAACACCAAGCTCTATCTTCGTGACTGCAATCGATACTAACCCTCTAGCAGCTGATCCTGCTGTGATTATCGCTGAAAATGTGGAAGCATTTGAAGCGGGTCTTGCAGTGGTATCACGTCTGACTGACGGTAAAGTATTTGTTTGTAAGAAAGCAGGTAGCAAAGTGCCAAGTTCATCACTTTCTCAAGTAGAAGTGCATGAGTTTGCGGGTGTTCACCCTGCGGGCCTAGTAGGTACTCACATTCATCACCTAGATCCAGTCTCTGCTGATAAGCAAGTATGGCACTTAGGTTATCAAGATGTGATTGCTTTTGGTCAGCTCTTCCTAACAGGCGAAATTAACGCTGACCGTGTGGTTGCATTAGCAGGGCCTCGCGTTAAAAACCCACGTTTAGTTAGAACTCAATTAGGTGCGTCGCTAACCGATTTAGTTGCAGGCGAGCTTGAAGAAGGTGATAACCGAGTCATTTCTGGCTCTGTGTTAGCTGGTAAAACAGCAACTGGACCTCACGCTTTCCTAGGTCGTTACCATGTTCAAGTGTCTGTTTTACTTGAAGGTCGCGAAAAAGAACTATTTGGCTGGATTGCACCAGGTAGCGATAAATTCTCAGTAACGCGTACATTTATTTCACACTTAGCGCCTAGCCGTTTGTTTAAAATGACAACGTCTACGGGTGGTTCTAAGCGTGCGATGGTACCAATCGGTAACTATGAGCGTGTTATGCCACTCGATATCTTACCAACGCCACTTTTGCGTGACTTAATTTCACGTGATTTAGACAGTGCGATATCGTTAGGCGCATTAGAGTTAGATGAAGAAGATTTAGCGCTATGTACCTTCGTATGTCCTGGTAAGTATGAGTACGGTTCAATCCTACGTGATTGCCTGACTACTATCGAGAAGGAAGGTTAAAAATGGCCTTAAAGAAATTTTTAGAAGACATTGAACCTCACTTTGAACCTGGTGGTAAACATGAGAAGTGGTATGCACTGTACGAAGCAGTAGCAACTATTTTCTATACCCCAGGTTATGTAAACAAAGGTGCAACGCACGTACGTGACAACATCGACCTAAAACGTATTATGATTTTAGTGTGGATGGCAACATTCCCAGCGATGTTCTTTGGTATGTTTAATATCGGTCACCAAGCAGCAATTGCACTTGGTAATGGTTTTGAACTAGCAAACACATGGCAAGTTGGTATTTTCCAAGCACTTGGCGGTGAACTAACTGCACAAGCAGGTTGGGGCGCTAAGATGTTCTATGGCGCATGTTTCTTCCTACCAGTATACGCAACCGTGTTTGCTGTTGGTGGTTTCTGGGAAGTACTGTTTGCATCAATTCGTAAGCACGAAGTAAACGAAGGCTTCTTCGTAACTTCAGTTCTGTTTGCATTGATCCTGCCAGCAACGATTCCTCTTTGGCAAGCTGCCCTAGGTATTACCTTTGGTGTTGTGGTTGCGAAAGAAGTATTTGGTGGTACAGGTCGTAACTTCTTAAACCCTGCACTTGCAGGTCGTGCTTTCCTATTCTTTGCATACCCTGCGAATATTTCAGGTGACACAGTTTGGACTGCAGTAGATTCATTCTCTGGTGCAACTTATTTAGGTCAAGCCGCTCAAGGTGCTTTAGACTTCAACAATATGGCGCTTTGGTGGGATGCATTCTATGGCTTCGTTCAAGGCTCTATGGGTGAAACTTCAACTCTAGCGTTGATGCTTGGTGGCTTCTTCCTAATGTATGTTCGTATTGCTTCATGGCGTATTGTACTAGGTGTATTCCTAGGTATGGTCGCAATGGCAAGCTTATTAAATATGTTAGGTTCAGAGTCAAACGCTGCATTTGCGATGCCTTGGTACTGGCACCTAGTGGTTGGTGGCTTTGCATTTGGTATGTTCTTTATGGCGACAGATCCTGTTTCAGCATCTTTCACTAACAAAGGTAAATTTGCATACGGTGCTTTGATTGGTGTGATGGTAGTACTGGTTCGTGTACTTAACCCAGCGTACCCAGAAGGCATGATGTTAGCAATTCTATTCGCTAACTTATTTGCTCCACTATTCGACCACTTTGTAGTGCAGTCAAATGTTAAGAGGAGATTGGCACGTGTCTAGTAACAATGAAACTATCGGCAAAACGCTAAGCGTTGTTGTTGGTTTGTGTTTGGTATGTGCGATTGTTGTATCTTTCGCGGCGGTACAATTACGTCCGTTACAAAATGCCAATAAAACCAAAGATATTCAGCGTAACATTTTGACAGCTGCTGGCTTTGATAATGTCACTGATGTTAAAGCAACCTTTGATAAGAATATTGAAGCGCGTGTTATTAACATGAAATCTGGTGAGTTTGTTGATGTTGATCCGCTGTCTTTTGATTTTGAAATGACCAAGTATGACGCAGCGCGCAGCTTTGCATTATCAAAAGAAGATGACACAGCTGGTATTCAGCGCATGACAAACAACTCACCGGTGTACCTTGTAAAAGGTGACAACGGTCAAGTGTCAACAGTTGTTTTACCAATTCAAGGTTATGGCCTTTGGGGTGTTATGTTTGGTTTCCTTGCGCTTGATAGCGATGGTGAAACAATCAAAGCAATTCAGTTTTACAAGCATAAAGAAACAGCTGGTCTTGGTGGTGAAATTGAAAACCCTAAGTGGACTTCTACTTGGGCTGGTAAAGAACTACCTATCGACATCGTGAAAGGTTCAGCGGGTAACAACAAGCATAAAGTTGATGGCTTGTCAGGTGCGACGCTGACTTCAAAAGGTGTTGATAACACAATCGACTTTTGGACTAGCAATAAAGGTTTTGGTCCATTCCTTGCGAACGTACGTAAAGGAGCATTGAACTAATGGCTAATACTAAAGAAATGAAAGACGTCTTGTTTGGCCCTGTCTTTGCAAACAACCCAATTGCCTTACAGGTACTGGGTATTTGTTCTGCATTGGCAGTAACATCAAGCCTTAAAAATGCACTTATCATGTCAATCGCTTTGACTTTGGTAACTGCATTCTCAAGCTTATTCATCTCAATGATCCGTAACCACATTCCTTCGAGTGTACGTATCATCGTGCAGATGACCATCATCGCCTCTTTGGTAATTGTTGTAGACCAAGTGTTACAAGCGGTTGTTTACTCAACAGCAAAAGAGCTTTCAACGTTCATTGGTCTTATCATTACTAACTGTATTGTAATGGGTCGTGCTGAAGCCTATGCGATGAAGTCACCGCCTACGATGTCATTTTTAGATGGTATCGGTAACGGTTTAGGTTACTCGGTTGTACTTCTCACTATCGGTTTTGTACGTGAACTATTCGGTTCAGGTACATTATTTGGTGCAGAGATCTTACCTTTAGTATCTGAAGGTGGTTGGTACCGTCCGATGGGTCTTTTAGTTATGCCATTTAGCTCATTCTTCTTAGTTGGTATTTTCATTTGGGTACTTCGTACTTTCAAGAAAGACCAAGTAGAAGCGAAGGCATAAGGGGAGAGAGATGGAACAATATATTAGTTTATTCGTCAAAGCGGTTTTCATTGAAAACTTAGCATTATCTTTCTTCTTAGGTATGTGTACTTTCCTTGCAGTATCTAAGAAAGTAACAACCTCTCTAGGCCTAGGTATTGCTGTAATCTTCGTACTAGGTGTTGCTGTACCAGTAAACAACTTAGTTTACTACGCAATTTTGGCGCCTGGTGCGCTGGAGTGGTTAGGTTTCCCTGAAGCTGATTTAAGCTTCTTACGCTTCTTGACCTTTATCGGTGTTATTGCGGCACTAGTACAAATCTTAGAGATGGCACTAGATAAGTTTTTCCCTGCGCTTTACAACGCACTGGGCATCTTCTTACCACTTATTACCGTAAACTGTGCGATTTTCGGTGCAGTATCATTCATGGTTGAGCGTAACCTTAACTTTGGTGAATCGGTAATTTATGGTATTGGCTCGGGTGTGGGCTGGGCACTGGCGATTGTTTTACTTGCTGGTATCCGTGAGAAAATGAAGTACGCAGATGTGCCAGACGGCTTACGTGGTTTAGGTATTACCTTCATCACTGTAGGTTTAATGGGCTTTGGCTTTATGTCATTCTCTGGTATTTCACTGTAATAGGTAGCGAGGAAAAATCATGCTTGAGGTATATCTAGGCGTAGGGATGTTCATTGCTATCGTTGTAGTTTTAGTTTTAGTGATTATTGCAGCTAAATCTAAGCTAGTATCTAGCGGTGACATCACAATTGGAATTAATGGTGATGCTGACAAAGGCATTACAACATCTGCCGGTAGCAAGTTACTTGGTGCGTTAGCAGATGCGGGTATTTTCGTATCATCAGCATGTGGTGGCGGTGGTTCATGTGGCCAGTGTCGCGTACATATTAAGTCTGGTGGTGGCGATATTTTACCAACGGAACTTGACCACATCTCTAAAGGTGAAGCGCGTGAAGGCTGTCGTCTAGCGTGTCAGGTGAACGTGAAAAATGACATGGAAATTGAACTTGAAGAATCAATTTTCGGTGTTAAAAAGTGGGAATGTACGGTTATCTCTAACGATAACAAAGCAACTTTCATCAAGGAGCTTAAGCTTGCTATTCCTGATGGTGAGTCTGTACCTTTCCGTGCGGGTGGTTATATTCAGATTGAAGCACCAGCGCATCACGTTAAATACGCAGACTACGATATTCCAGAAGAGTATCGTCCAGATTGGGAACGTTTTGGCTTCTTCAATCTTGAGTCTAAAGTGGATGACGAAACAATTCGTGCATACTCAATGGCAAACTACCCTGAAGAGTTTGGCATTATCATGCTTAACGTACGTATCGCGACTCCGCCGCCAAACAACTTGACACTTCCATGTGGTAAAATGTCATCGTACATTTGGTCACTGAAAGAAGGTGATAAAGTAACTATTTCTGGTCCATTTGGTGAGTTCTTCGCTAAAGACACAGATGCAGAAATGGTGTTCGTCGGTGGTGGTGCAGGTATGGCGCCAATGCGTTCACACATTTTCGACCAGCTTAAGCGTCTTAACTCTAAGCGTAAGATGTCTTTTTGGTACGGTGCACGTTCTAAGCGTGAAATGTTCTACGTAGAAGATTTCGACGGCCTAGCAGCTGAGAATGAAAACTTCGTATGGCACACTGCATTGTCAGATCCGCAACCAGAAGATAACTGGGAAGGTTACACAGGTTTCATTCATAACGTACTTTATGAAAACTACTTGAAAGATCATGAAGCACCTGAAGATTGTGAGTTCTACATGTGTGGTCCTCCAATGATGAATGCGGCTGTAATCAACATGCTTAAAGACTTAGGTGTAGAAGACGAAAACATCTTACTAGATGACTTCGGTGGCTAATTAAGTTTTAGCGATGATCCAAAACTTAGTTTTGCGATAATATTCAAACCCCAAGGCTTATAAGTCTTGGGGTTTTTTATTATATATATATCGAACTTTTAATGCTGTACTGCGTCATCTTATGGATTAAATTGGCGGTGGTATTAAAAGTGTATTTTAAAAATGACTCTTTAAGGAAGGGAACATGAAACGCGTATTTGTGCCGTTTTTTATTTTTTTTATTTTGTGCATCGTGGGGTGCGATCGTGTATTAAATGAACAGCCAAAAACATTACTGCTCCATGGTAAAACAATGGGCACAACCTACAATATTAAAGCTTTTCCTGACGATTCAGTGATAACCGCTGAGCAGCTTCAAAAGCGAGTTGACGAAACGCTTGTGGCGGTCAACCAGTCAATGTCCCCATGGGTTAAGGACTCAGAGATAAACCGCTTTAATAGCCTGCCTCATGACCAAATTATGCCTATTAGTGATGATTTTAGAACCGTTGTTGCAGAGTCTATTCGTCTTGGTGAGTCGACAAAAACCTTAGATGTGACCATGGGACCACTGATTGACTTATGGGGATTTGGCCCAGACAAGCGGCCAACTAAGCGTCCTTCTCAAGCACAATTGGATGATATGATCAGCCGTATAGGCGTTGATAAGTTAACCTTGAATGAGCAAGGACTGGCTAAAACAGTCGATGGCCTTGAGGTATCATTTTCAGCAACAGCTAAAGGGTTTGGTATTGATAAAGTAGCGTCTTTACTCGAGGAGTTGGGGATCACGAATTATATGGTTGAAATTGGTGGAGAGCTGCGGGTTTCAGGCTCGAAACCGAACGGTGTACCATGGATTATTGCGATAGAGCAGCCTGATGCGCCAATGGGAACGCGTCAATCTCATAGAGAGCTTAAACTTGGAAGTACAGGAATAGCGACATCTGGTGATTACCGTATTTTTTATGAAATGGATGGCGAAACGTTTACCCATTTGATTGACCCCGCCACGGGCATGCCCGTAAAGCATGAGTTGGTATCAGTTACGGTTCTTCATCCTTCAGCGATGACTGCAGATGGCTTGGCAACGGCCTTAACTATAATGGGTACGGAGCGAGCAAAAACGTACGCACAAGAACATAACCTTGCCGTGTACTTGATCAGTAAGTCTCCAGAAGGCTTAAAAACGTATGCCAGTGATGCTTTCAAACCATATTTGTGAGCGCAGAATAACCGCGCTATAATGCGTGGTGTTTAAAACCGTCATTGGCCCAAAGCATGTTGGGCCAATTATCACCTTAAAAGGGCTTATACAATGTCGCTGTTTCTTCTTACTTTTGGTTTACTGATTTTGATTATTGCTGCGATGGCAGTCGGCGTGATTGTGCAGAAGAAGTCAATGGCGAGCAGCTGTGGTGGTTTAGGCGCAGTAGGTGTTGAAAAAGCCTGTGACTGCGATGACCCGTGCGATAGACGCAAAAAACGCATGGCAAAAGAACAAGCTTGGAAAGAAAACCAAATTCTGTAGCTGTTTTCTAATAGCCTTGAAATGCGAGCTACGGCTCGCATTTTTGGTTGTCTTCAATATTTACTCAAGCCCGTACATCAAAAGTTGTATTTTAGCCATCTAGACAGCATAATGACGCCATATTGTTGTTAGTGATACTTGGGAATGAGTTGCAAATACTCAACTGTCCCCGCAACTGTGAAGGTCGCTTAAAGTGACCAAAGTCAGATACCAAGATTAACAAATTAACTCTTAGCGGGCGTACTATGAGTCACAGTCAATCCTCCACTTTTTAGTGCTTTACTTATGTAACGAGTACTTGTTGTCTGTGTGTCCGTTCGTTTTTATTGAAAGGTCAACATGACACAACCAATGGCGAAAGCCCCAACAATACTGCAAGTTCAACAACTTGAATTGAAGATCAATCAACTCGAGATCCTCAAAAAGATCAGTTTTGATGTTAATCGGGGGGAATTTGTGGGTTTGTTAGGGCCTAATGGTGCTGGTAAGTCATCCTTGTTGCGCTGTCTATATCGTTATGTACCTCCTTCTAGAGGTTCCGTGTCGTTGTATGGAAAGCAGCTAGAGCGCTATACACGACAAGCATATGCCAAGAAAGTCGCGGTTGTACTACAAGAGGTGCCAGAACAATTCAATTTAGAAATGCATGAAGTTGTTGCAATGGGTCTGACACCTCACAAAACATTATTTTCTTGTTTAGGTCAAAAAGAGCGCCAATTGATTGATGCCGCAATTGATAAAGTCGAATTGACCCATAAATCTCATCAAATATTTAGCTCACTTTCTGGTGGAGAAAAGCAACGGGTGATGATCGCTCGCGCGATTGTACAACAACCTGAGTTACTCATTATGGATGAACCAACGAGTCACCTTGATGTGAAGTATCAAATTCAAATTATGGAACTTGCTAAGTCTTTGGGTATCAGCGTCTTGGCTTCTTTTCATGATTTAAATTTAGCGTCAGCGATGAGTGATAAATTGCTCGTGCTCAAAGGAGGGAAATTGGTTGCACAAGGCGACCCTGCTGACGTTATAACACCTCAGTTACTGAGTGATGTGTTTGGTGTGTGTGCCGAGGTGAGCCGCTTGCCGAGTTTTCAAGGTAATACACGACAAGTACCGCATATTCGTTATCATTACGGATATATTCAATGAGCCGTTTGCCTTTCAGTATCTTTTTGAGCGCTGTGGTAGCGATTAGCTTTTTGGGTGCATTAAGTTTAGGTGCAATACCTATCGCTTTATCTGATGTGGTACAAGCGCTTTTTGCTTACTCGGACACCCAGCTGGAGCATAAGGTCATTATTGAATTGCGACTACCACGTGCGATCTTAGCTTTTTTTTCTGGTTGTGGCTTGGCGCTGGCAGGACTTATTTTGCAAACGGTAACTCGTAATCCTTTAGCTGATCCTTACCTATTTGGTGTATCTTCTGGCGCTTCATTCGGTGTGGTGCTGTTATTTGCATTTACTGGTGTGCAAGCTGGACTCTGGTTATCGGGGGCTGCCTTTTTAGGTAGTCTTGCAGCCATGATCTTGCTATTGATTATTGCCAGAAGCCAAGCAAGTAGGCAAGTTGAGTCTATGTTACTTGCCGGTGTCGCTCTATCATTCTTATTTAGTGCTTGTACCAGTTTACTTTTGTATTGGAGCGATCCACAAGCCATCAGTGCCATTATCTTTTGGACTTTAGGCAGCTTTAGCCGCGCACAATGGCAATGGCTTTGGTTACCTTGTTTCGTCGTGGGAGCTTGCCTATTTGTGGTGCTGCTTTACCGCCGTGTTCTAAATACATTACTGCTTGGCGATGAAAGTGCAATTACATTAGGTATAAACGTTAATAGGGTACGCCTTGGTATGTTGATAGTCAGCTCTTTGGTAACGGCGGTACTCGTTGCTTCATGTGGGGGAGTTGGGTTCGTGGGGTTAATGATCCCACATATGGTACGCTTTTTTATTTCCCAAGCTTCTACACTTGGACTGGTTTGTATCACCATCGCTGGTGGAGTGTTTATGCTCTGGGTTGATGTTCTCGCTCGTACCATGCTGAATAACCAAGAGTTACCTGTGGGTGTGATCACTGCTGCCATTGGCAGTGTGTTCTTTTTGTTCTTATTGGTCACGCGAAAAAACAATTAACGGGGTGATGATTTTGAAGACATTAATGATACAAGGCACAACGTCAGATGCAGGTAAGAGCACGCTTGCTGCTGCTCTTTGTCGTGTATTTGCTCGTCGAGGTATCAAAGTGGCACCGTTTAAACCACAAAATATGGCTTTAAACAGTGCGGTAACCCCCTGTGGTGGAGAAGTTGGCCGAGCGCAAGCGCTGCAAGCTATTGCAGCCAAAGTGGAATTGAGTACCGACTTTAATCCTATTTTACTCAAACCAAATAGTGATACAGGCGCGCAAGTGATCATCCATGGTAAAGCGATCAGTAATATGGAAGCTGCAAAATATCATGATTACAAAAAAGTGGCGATGGCGGCCGTATTGGAGTCACACCAACGTTTGCAAAATGAGTTTGAGGTTATTGTTGTTGAGGGGGCTGGAAGTCCTGCCGAGATTAATTTGCGGGAGAATGATATTGCCAATATGGGCTTTGCCTGTGAGGTAGGCTGTCCTGTTATTATTGTCGCAGATATCGATAAAGGCGGTGTGTTTGCCCATTTGGTTGGTACGCTTATGCTGTTGAGTGAATATGAGCAAAGCTTGGTAAAAGGCTTTGTGATCAACCGCTTCCGTGGTGATATTGGGTTGTTGCAGTCGGGGTTGGATTGGCTTGAAGCAAAAACAGGTAAGCCTGTTTTAGGCGTGATGCCTTATTTACATTCACTAAATTTAGATGCCGAGGATGCAGTTGCACTAGAGAACAATATAACCGATGCAAAACTTAAAATTAGCGTGTTGTTGTTACCGCACATGAGTAATCATACCGACTTTGATAGTTTGCGATTGCACCCAAATATTGATCTAAAATATGTAAAACATACCGAGCGGATCGATGCCACCGATCTGATTATTATCCCCGGTAGTAAAAATGTGCTCGGGGATTTGGCTTTCTTGAAAGCTGAATCATGGGTGGATGAGATCCACCGCCATTTGCGCTTTGGCGGTAAGTTATTAGGTATATGTGGTGGTTTACAAATGTTGGGACAGATGATTTACGACCCTCTGTGTATCGAATCTTCGCGTCGAGAAATTTCAGGGCTAGGGTTAGCTGATTTTGTTACGACCTTAACAGCGCATAAAACACTGACCCAAGTGAGCGGAATATGCATGCTTGGTGATGTTGAAACAGCTATAGAAGGCTATGAAATACATTGTGGGATAAGTGAAGGCGAAGCGCTTAAGTTGCCATTTATTCGCTTCAAAGAACACCCTAATGGGGTGACTGCAGACGGATTTATTTCGGATGATAATCAGATAATAGGTACTTATTTACACGGTCTGTTTGATGTGTCTGAAGCGTCACAACATATTTTAAGTTGGGCAAGTAACGGACGATTAGATACCCCTTCTTTTGATTTAGCTTTACATCGAGAGCAGCAGTTAGAGAGATTAGCAGATAGCTGTGAGCAGCACTTGGACATTGACGTTATCTTAGCGTTAGTTGATGAGCAACAATGATTTTTAAGAGTGTATTTTAATGAGTGAAAAGAGCAATAAAAGCCAAGAAAAGCATCAGCAAAGACAGCAAAAAGTAAAAGAGCAAGTTGATTCTAAAATAGCTGCTGCGGATAAAGTGCAGGGCATTTTTCAAGTGATCACTGGCAATGGCAAAGGAAAGTCAACCTCGGGTTTTGGCACCGTAGCGCGTTGTGTTGGTCATGGTAAAAAAGCGGCCGTGGCGCAATTTATTAAAGGCATGTGGGAATGTGGCGAGCGCAATTTACTAGAACAAGTTGGTGTGCCGTTTGAAGTGATGAAAACAGGCTTTACTTGGGAAACACAAAATCGAGAAACAGATACATTGGCTGCTCAGAAAACTTGGCAGCAAGCAAAGCGTTGGTTACAAGATGACAGTATCGATCTGGTCTTGTTAGATGAGCTTACCTACATGGTAAGCTATGACTATATTGATTTGGATGAAGTGTTGAATGTCATTGTTAACCGCCCAAAAATGCAGTCAGTGATAATCACAGGTCGAGGTGCACATCGTAAGTTGACTGAACTTGCGGATACGGTGAGTGAAGTACGTAATGTAAAACATGCATTTGAATCCGGTGTTAAAGCTTTGCAAGGTTTTGACCATTAATGGCTAGGTTTTGGTTTTGTTGTTTATTCATTCTCACATTTTCAAGTGTGACGCAGGCCAAACCTGCCCAGCGCATCATTGCGCTCGCACCACATATTGTCGAGAACTTATTTGCGATTGGGGCAGGTGATCGCATTGTGGGTACTGTCGACTACGCTGACTTCCCAGAACAAGCAAACAGCATAGAGCGTGTCGGTGGACACAATGGTATTGCCTTAGAAAAAATACTTGCACTGCAACCTGATATTGTTATCGCTTGGCATTCGGGTAACAAAAAAGCTGACCTCGACAAGCTTGAACAACTGGGGATTAAGGTTGTTTATAGCGATAGTAAAGACATTAGTAAACTGGGTGATGAATTGCGTGTTTTAGGGCAGCTAACGGGCTTAGAGAAGCGTGCCGAGGTACTGGCAAAGCAGTTTTCAACGCGCTTTGATGAATTGGCAAAGCAATATCAAACGAAGTCTAAAATCAGCGTGTTCTATCAGTTATGGCCGCAGCCAATGATGAGCATTAATCGTAATACAGGTATTCATCAATTGCTGGCGTTATGTGGTGCGACAAATGTGTTTGCTGACAGTAATGCTGATTACCCTCAAGTTAGTATTGAAAACGTGCTTAAAGCTTCTCCACAGGTGATCATTTTGCCATTTGAAAAAAGTACTAAGCCCGCAGTGCAAGCGAACTGGCAAGCTTGGCCAGAAATTCCGGCTGTGAAAAACCAACACATGATTGAGGTCAACGCTGATCTGTTACATAGATACAGCATACGCGTGCTTGATGGCGTGACAGAGATGTGTGATAAACTGCAGTCCGCACGTTTGCACTATCAACAACAATAAAGGAAACCATCATGACCAGTTGGCAAGATGTATTAGGTCAAGAAAAACAACAAGCCTACTTTCAAGATACGCTGAATTACGTAGCACAGCGCAGAGAGTCTGGGGTGACGGTATATCCTGCGCAGGAGCATGTATTTGAGGCGTTTAAGGTCACGCCATTCGAGCAGGTTAAAGTGGTCATTTTAGGGCAAGACCCATATCATGGCCCAAATCAAGCACATGGATTATGTTTTTCCGTACTGCCAGGGGTTAAGCCCCCACCTTCGTTGGCGAATATGTATAAGGAACTCGCGCAAGATATTGCGGGCTTTACCATTCCTGATCATGGCTATTTACTGCCTTGGGCTGAACAAGGTGTTTTATTACTTAATACTGTTTTGACGGTTGAACAAGGTGCTGCGCATTCACACAAAAAACTGGGTTGGGAGCGCTTCACAGACGCTGTGATTGAGCTGCTTAATACACATGGTGAAGGCATTGTGTTTTTGCTTTGGGGTGCGCATGCACAAAAGAAAGGCAAGGCGATTGATAAAAATCGTCACCATGTATTACATGCGCCGCATCCATCACCACTCTCAGCACACAGAGGCTTCTTTGGTTGCCAGCACTTTTCGAAAACTAACCAGCTACTGCAGAGCATGGGAAAGCAGCCCATTAACTGGCAGGTTTAAGTTTATACAAGCAATAAAAAAGGCCCTAACATCGAGAGCCTTTTTTATTTAGATAAAATCAAGTTCATCTAAATCTAGGTTGTCTGAAAAGTAGTCCAATTCCTGTAGTTCTTTGCGAAGACGCTGTTTATCTTTTAGCGCTTCAATTTCGCGCCATTTTCGTTTTTGTTTTTTTTGAGAGGTTCGTTTTTGTGTTTCAGGACCTTCTAATACTGCAATGATATCGTCTAGGCTATCCATGAATTTCTCCTATTGATTATTAACCTCAATAACGCTTTTGCACACAATTTCTTGCTGCTAGCATCTTCGGTATACCACAACTTGGGTAAAAATAAAACACAATTGTGTCTGTTAGGTTAAACCAAAGTGACAGTTTAATTAAAATCAATAATTGAATAATGGATCAAAAAACGCCGCAGAAGGCGGCGTTTTAAAAAACAAAGCTTGAATTAAAGCGCTTTGAATCGAGTTTCAAGTTCTTCTTGTGCTTTGGCGAAAGCGCGAATGCCTTCAGCGAGTTTTTCTGTTGCCATAGCATCGTCGTTGTGTAGCCAACGGAACTGAGATTCAGTTAGCGGTGCAGGTTTTGCCTCAACGGTGTAGTCATTATCAAGCAAGTACTCTTGTGCATCCGTCAGTTTACCAAGCTCTTCAAGCAGTGCAGGGCTGATGGTTAACTTGTCGCAACCTGTGAGAGCGATGATCTCACCAGTGTTACGGAAGCTTGCGCCCATAACAACTGTGTTGTAGCCGTGACGTTTATAAAACTCATAAATGCTACGCACTGATTGCACACCTGGGTCCGCTAGTGGGTCGGTTGGCTTTTCTAAACCGTTTGCAACGTGCCAGTCTAAAATACGGCCAACAAATGGTGAGATTAGAAATACATTAGCGTCAGCACATGCACGAGCCTGCGCTTCACTAAATAGCAGGGTTAGGTTGCACTTAATGCCTTCTTTTTCCAGTTGTTCTGCCGCTTTGATACCTTCCCACGTTGATGCAATCTTAATTAAGATTTTATCTTGGCTTACGCCTTCTTTAGCGTACAAGCTAAGCAGCGTTTTTGCTTTGGCAATGGTTGCTTGAGTATCAAAAGATAAGCGAGCGTCAACCTCAGTAGATATGTAGCCCGGTACGATGTCGGCAATTTCTTTACCTATCAGTACTGCAAAATAGTCGCAAGCTAACTCTAATTGCTTATCCGCATCTGTTTCTGCGCTTTTAGCATAATCCCATGCGCGTTGAAGATAAGGTTGATAGGCGGGCATTTCACTGGCCTTGAGAAGTAGTGACGGGTTAGTCGTCGCGTCTTCCGGTTGGTGTTTACGAATAGCTTCAATATCACCTGTGTCGGCAACAATCGAAGAGTGTTGTTTTAGCCTATCTAATGCTGATGTCATTGGTTTTCCTCATTCCTATTTTGCAGCAAACTGAAAAAAAATCCTAATATACCTATGTTGCAGTACCGTGACTGGCTTTAATAGGTCAATTGTCCTCTTTGCTAGGGGATCACGCTATTAACAGGGCGACTGGCAACAATAACTGATGGTTATTATGGATTAACTAAGACTTACCCCTGATAAATTCAAGGTTATTCAATACTTGAAGTCCATAAGGGATAGTGTTGAAATTGACACTAAACCAATTTCAAGTCAATAGGCCAGCAATGATCACTGTAATATCTCCGGCGAAAAATTTAGATTATGAAACTCCTGCACCCGTGGCGAAATTTACCCAGCCAGAATTACTTTCGCAAAGTGAAGAATTAATTAAAGTGTGTAAAGAGCTCTCCCCACAGCAAGTGGCGAGTTTGATGAAAATAAGCGACAAGTTAGCAGGTTTAAATGTAGCCAGATTCAATGAATGGGCTCAGCCATTTGATTTACGCAATGCAAAACAAGCGCTATTTGCATTTAATGGTGATGTTTACACTGGACTGGAAGCGAGTAGCTTATCAGAGAAAGCGCTAGATTATGCGCAACAACATTTAAGAATTTTGTCTGGGCTATATGGTGTGTTAAAGCCGTTAGATTTAATGCAAGCCTACCGCCTTGAAATGGGCACCAAATTGGAAAACAGTCGTGGTAAAAATTTGTATGAATTCTGGGGAAGCATTATTGCAGAGAAATTAAATCAAGCACTCGCAGAATCAAACAGCAAACACTTGGTTAATTTGGCATCCAATGAGTATTTTAAGGCCGTGGATAAAAAAGCGCTTAACGCTCAAATCATAACGCCCGTCTTCAAAGACTGCAAAAATGGTCAGTATAAAGTGATTAGCTTTTATGCAAAAAAAGCCAGAGGCATGATGGCCAGATATATTGTTGAGAACAATATCGACTCATTACAAGGTTTAACTGCATTTAATAGTGCGGGCTATTACTATAGTGAAGCGGCAACAGCGAAAGAAAACGAGCCAGTTTTCTTAAGAGAAGAGCAAAATTAATGACAACGGCACCCATATTTGTTGTTTAAATTATTGGAAAAAGAATGAATAAAAACGTGTTGCTGTTGGCTATGTGTCAGGGGCTTATTACCACAGGTAATATTTTGCTAGTGACCATTTCAGCTTTGGTTGGTCAGGCGTTAAGCCCAAGTGCAGCATACACCACTTTTCCTGTGGCGACGCAAATGTTAGGGCTATTGCTAACCACAATTCCCGCTTCAATGATCATGGCAAAAATTGGTCGTAAGCGTGGTTTTTCATTGGGAAATTTAATTGGTATTGGTGGTACGTTGGTGGGGTTTTATGCCCTGAGTAATGGTGCATTTTGGCTATTCAGCTTTGCCACGTTTTTAATTGGCATTGGTATTGGCTTTGCGACGCTGTATCGCTTTGCAGCTATTGAAGCAAGCCATAATCCCGCTACAGCTATTTCGACAATTATGGCAAGTGGTGTGGTGGCGGCTATTCTAGGTCCCAACATGGCTGTTTGGGTCAACACACATTTTACTTCAATCAATTACGCGAATGTATTCATAGCCCTCTGTGCATTATACATCTTTGCTTTGTGCTTATTACAAGCCGTCACTTTTAATGAGTTAAAAGCGGAGACTGATAAAGCGCAAAGCCGTACTTTGAAGCAGATAATCAGTCAGCCCAAGTTTTTTACTGCTGTGATAGTCGCAATGACGAGCTATACAATCATGAACCTGCTCATGACAGCGACACCATTGGCAATGCATCGCCATGGTTTTGATTTAAGCGCTTCAGCCCTGGTCATTGAGTGGCATGTGCTAGGTATGTTTGTCCCATCATTTTTTACAGGTAAACTGATCACTCGCTTTGGGCAAAGCAAAGTGATGGTGGCTGGCATCTTGGTCATATTGGCTTGTTGTACAATTAACCTAATGGGCGTGACGCATTGGCATTTCTTATTGGCACTGTGCTTGTTAGGAATTGGCTGGAATTTTATGTTTATCTCTGCCACACAAATGGTGAGTGAAACTTACCAATCTCATGAGCGCGCAAAAGCACAAGCTAGCAACGAGTTTTTGGTGTTTAGTATGGTGGCATTGTCTTCGTTAGCCTCTGGGTGGCTTGAGTCCGTAATAGGCTGGCAATTGCTAAATATCGCTGCAATGCCAGTGATGTTGTTAACACTCGCTGTCATCATGATGTTTACTGTAAGTCAAAAGCGCTCAGTCGCACCCGCTTAAGTTCAAATTTGGATATTTTCATCATTGTGTTTGGGTAACTAATTATTTGCCCAAACGCATACCAATTCAATCGCTCTCTTCTATACTTGGTTAAAAATCACACAAATCATAGACTTTGTGACCTCTCATGGTAAGGAAATATCAAATGACTGAGAAGCTACCTTCAACAAAAATTGATCACAGTAAACGTCGTTTGTTAAAAAATGCCGTGGGTTTGGGCGCTTGCGGACTAATCAGTTTTAAAGCCCCTTATGTATTCGCGAAGAAAACCTTTACAGTCAGGGTGCTTGGTACTCATGTTACTTTACAGGCGGCTTTAAAGGCACAAGCAGAGAAAGATTTGGGTATTCGTTTACAATTTGAGCCCAAAGGCAGTGCCGCAGTGTTGCAAAAGGCTGCTATGTCGCCCGAGTCTTTTGATTTATACGAGCAATGGTCAAATAGTATTAATGTTCTTTGGTACTCTGGGTCAATCCAGCCGATCGAAAAGAAGCGTTTGATATATTGGGATGAAATTAACCCATTGACTAAAACGGGCAAAGTACAACCACAAGCGAATATTGGTGCCGGTGATGCGCCATATAAGCTGCTGCATGTTCAGCCAGATCACAGCTTATCAGATAAAGAATCGGGCTTGATTAGTTTTCTGCCATACGTACATAACGTGGACTCTTTCGGTTATAACACCCGCGTGATTGAACCAGGGATCCCCTACAAAACAGAAAGCTGGGGTTGGCTACTCGATGAAAAATATAAAGGTAAAGTGGGTATCGTAAACGCACCAACCATTGGCTTATTTGACTTGGTATTAGCTGCACAGGCACAGCGCCTGATGACTTTTAACGATATTGGCAATATAACCAATCAAGAGCTCGATCAGTTGTTCAAAATTCTCAGTGAATTTAAGCAGCAGGGCCACTTTAGCGGTTTTTGGACCTCAGTCCCAGAGTCGGTTGACTTTATGAAAACTGATCGGGTCGTGATTGAGAGTATGTTTTCTCCAGCAGTGTCGGCATTAAATGGCCAAAACGTGCCGGTGATCTACGCGGCACCAAAAGAGGGTTATCGTGGCTGGCATGGAGTTATGTGCTTATCTTCCGCAACGCAAGGTGCAGCTAAAGATGCTGCCTATGAATATATGAACTGGTGGTTATCGGGCTGGCCCGGCGCGTTTATTGCGAGACAAGGTTATTATATTTCCAATCCTCAAAGAGCAAAAAACCACTTGTCGCAAACTGAGTGGGATTACTGGTATGAGGGGCTACCGGCGGCAAAAGATCTTACGGGCACTGATGGTAAACTATCAGTGAGAGAAGGAGAAGTAAGAACTGGGGGGAGCTATTTAAAACGTTTTAGTAATGTGGCAGTTTGGAACACGGTGATGCCGAGTTACGACTACAGCTTACAGAAATGGTATGAGTTTATAAATTAAGGGAACAAGATGAAGTTTGTTCGCTCATTAACATTTCAACTGGGCATCGGCCTATTTTTCATTTGTGCGATGGTACTGATATCGGCTTATTTAGCAGACGAAAGTTATCGTTTGTTAGAAGAGCGAGATAATAAAATTGCACGCTCAACGCAACTCGCCGAGACAGCCTACAGATTAGAATTATCGGTTGTTGACTTACAAAGAAATGTGCTGATTTATAAGCAGTCAGCAAGCTCTGTGGCGATTAATCGTAGTTCGGTGTTAATTGATAAAATAGATGAAGCATTGAATGTATTAAAAATCGCGCCAGATCGCTCGGAGCAAGTTGCAGATATGATTGAGCGAATGCAAAGTCATGTGCGAGATTACCGAGACAATTTAAAAGTGGTGATTTCTGGGCGTGAGAAACGCCAATCTCTCTACCAAAACGAATTGCTTGGTCTGATTGATTCTGCGCAACAAATCATTGATTCCCGTTTTAGCTCCACAGAACAAGCGCTTTTAACCTCGCATTTAGTGAGCGCTCACAACGCTGTACTTGCGTATCTTATTACGCAAAATGCACAACAAGTCCGAGAATTTAATGAGCAACTGTCACAAGCGCAAAGTCGTTTGGCGCAACTAAAGCACACTGATTTGTCGACGCGTCTGGGTGAAATTAATTTATCTTTTCGTAAGCTGCACCAAACAATTAGAGGTTACTTATATTTGACCAATGTGGTGCTTCCAGGTACTGCCAATGAAGTGCTTCATTTGTCATCCAAGCTTCGCGAACTTGAAGAACAAGAAATGCAAACTAATGTTGAGCTAGCTCGAAAAATGACGGACTCTTTGCAGCAACGTAGTGAGTTATTTGTGCTTTTAGGGGTCGTTTTAGTGGCGGTGTTTGCGACCTTTTTAATTATCAGAGTGATCCGGCCAATTAGGACTTTGACGGGCTTATTTCAGCGCCTAAGTAACAATGTGCATATTGTGGATATACCGTACTTAAACAGGCGAGATGAAATAGGGCAGTTATCGTTAGCTGCGAGTGTTTTTCATAAAAAAAATATTCAAATAAACGAGTTGTTTGAGCGCACCAAAGAACTCGTTATTGAACAAAAAGAGCTAAATCAAGAGCTCGATACAAAGCGACGAGAAGCTGAACAAGCAACCCTGTCTAAAAGTTTATTTCTTGCCAATATGAGTCATGAGATCAGGACGCCAATGAATGGCATTATTGGCCTCGTTGAATTGCTCAAAGGTTCAAAGCTCGATTCAGAGCAACGAGAATACTTGGGAAAAATAAGCTATTCAACCACGGTATTAATGGCGGTGATCAACGATATCTTGGATTTTTCTAAAATTGAAGCTGGCAAATTAGATATTGAAAACAAGCCATTTAAGCTAGATACCATGTTGGATAATATCCTCACGTCAATGAGCTTACGGGCTGCGGAAAAAAACTTATACTTCAGAAGCTATTGTCCGGTTGAACTAACACACCTTATCGGAGATGAAATTAGGATCACACAAGTCATTTTAAATTTATGCAATAATGCAATTAAGTTCACTTCTGTGGGTGGGGTTACTTTACGCGTCACAGTAACAGAAACGGCCACCGGAGAAGCCATTTTGAGTATTGATGTGCAAGATACAGGCATTGGTATTTCAGAACATCAACAACATCAGATGTTTGAACATTTCTCTCAGGCTGATGTATCAACAAGCCGACAATATGGTGGAACGGGACTTGGATTAGCGATTGTAAAGCAGTTATGTGGGTTAATGCATGGTAGCGTGAACGTGTACTCTAAAGAAGGGGAGGGAGCAGCGTTTTCTGTGTTACTCAGGTTGAAGCCGTGCAAACAGCAGGAAGTACAAAAGCTGCCAATAGGCAATTCCCGTCAGGTACACTTGCTGTGCCATGATGATAACTCTGAACTTTCCCTGTTGCTCACTAAGTACCTTGAATTTAATGGTTGTCAGGTTTATTTCTCAACAATGAACGAATTGGCAGAAATGTCCGCTGACGAAATTGCGCAACTACAGGCTCTATTAATTTTAGATAACGAGATGTCGAAAGTTATCAATTTGCCACAAATTACTATGTTGCAACACTACTGCGCTGGCTTTGGTACGATAATTGATAAACGTGATAGAGTTTTGCTGACTCGCGTGGAGATTGAAAATGATGCTGTGGTACTTGAAATGCCGTTTACGTATACCATGTTTTACCGCTATTTATGCTCGTTGTTGAAAATTGTAAATTATGATGCGGCAAATAATGCTGCCACAGATGATGAGTTTCAGGTCGCATTCAGTGGACGAATTTTACTCGTAGAAGACAATGCTGTGAATCAAATGGTTGCAGATAAGCTACTCACCTCTATGGGGCTACAAACTGATATCGCGGAAGATGGCCAGCAAGCCATCGATAAACTGACTAATACGCCCTACGCGTACGATTTGGTGCTGATGGATATTCAAATGCCCGTCATGGATGGTTTTACTGCCACAGACTACATTCGTAATGAATTAAACTTAACAATGCCTATATGTGGTTTATCTGCAAATGCGATGTCGGAAGACTATAATCGTGCCATTGTGCACGGGATGAATAACTTTATTACTAAGCCTATTGAGATCGATAAGCTTAAAGAGGTACTTGAGGAGTATCTGTCGTAGTATCTGAGCACTCAATTAGAGTGCTCAGTTCAAGCTAAAAATGTCTAAAGATGAACGGTCTACTTTTTCTTTTTCACCTTGCTCTTAAGCTTTTTCTTTGCTTTGATTTTTGCTGGGTCTTTTTTCTTCTTCGGCAGTTTTGCTTCTTTGTGTTGTGGTTCAACCCCTTTAATAACACGGCGTTTTAAGCTTTGTTCGGTATAACGCTCAATTTTTGCCAAAATAGCAACATCATGCGCCTCAACCAAAGAAATTGCAGTACCTTTGCGTCCAGCTCGTCCCGTTCTACCAATGCGGTGTACATACACGTCCGCTGAGCGTGGCATATCAAAGTTGATAACATGAGTAATATCAGGAACGTCAATACCACGAGCGGCAACATCGGTTGCTACCAAAATACGTGTTCTGCCACTATGGAAGCTCGCCATTGCAGCCATACGCTTATCTTGCGGCATTTCCCCACGCAACCATGTCGTTTTGATATCTTGAGCATATAACTCACCGACTAACTGTTCTAAACGTTCTCGCGTTTTTACAAACACAATGGCTTTTTGTACTTCTTCTTCATTTTTAAGAAGGTGTGTTAGCATGGCAAGTTTATGCTTGTAGTCATCCGCTAGGTGAACCCATTGGTGAATCTTAGCCTTCTCTTTACGTGACGACTCGGCTTCTAAAAGTGCAGGATCATTTAAGATACGTTCAGCAAATAGCTCAACACTGTCACCCTCTAACGTGGCTGAGAATAAAAAGCATTGACGACGGTTTTTAGCTTCATCACAGATACGCAGCATTTCTTTTTTGAAGCCTAAGTCCAACATGCGGTCCGCCTCATCAAGGATAAGTAGCTCTACGTTTTCTGCGTGGAAGTTCTCGGTTTCGAGGTATTCCATTAGTCGCCCTGGTGTAGCAATCAGAATATCGTTATTTTTTTCAAATATTTCTTTGTGGCTACCGTAGTTAATCCCACCAGTCACAACGCCAATGCGTAAATGTGTGTTGGCGGCAAGAAGCTGGCATTGCTCATGCACTTGATAGGCTAGCTCACGAGTTGGAGCCATGATAAGTACGCGCGCAAAACCAGGATCTCGACGAGGGAAATCTAGTAAATACTGAATTGCTGGGATCAAGAATGCTGCGGTTTTACCCGTACCCGTCGGAGCCGAGGCCAAAATATCGCGTCCAATTAGCGCTTCAGGAATGGCCAACTGCTGAATGCTGGTGGCTGTTTCAAAGCCCATTTTGCTAATGGCGGTTAAAACTTTAGGATCAAGATCGAATTCAGAAAATTGCATAGTGCATCAAAAATAAAGGACAATGAACGCAATTATACGCGTGATGGCTATTTTGGAAAAGGTGAATCATGTCAGGGTTTGCATTTAAACAATTTAAGGTACAACAACTGAATACCGCGATGAAGGTGTCGACGGATGGTATTTTACTTGGAGCATGGACAAATCTAAGTAATGTCAAACGCTTACTCGACATAGGCTGCGGAACGGGGTTGCTGTCTTTAATGTGTAAACAACGTATGCCTGAGTTGGATGTTGAGGCAATAGAAATTGATGAAGGGGCATATAAAGATGCATTTTCTAATATTTGGCAAAGCCCATGGCCTGATATTCAATTGCATCAAGGAGATATCAGCACTTTTAAAATAGCGAACGCATTTGATATGGTGATTTGTAATCCTCCCTATTTTAACCAAAGCTTAAAAGGGCCAAATAAGGCGAGAAATATTGCTCGGCATACAGACAGTTTATCTTTTTCACAGTTACTAGCGGCATTTTTGAGATTAAGCCACGAAGGCTCAAAATTGTCTGTGATATTACCATGCACTGAAGCGGAACTGTTTATCGAGCTAGCGGCTAAGAGCAGGGTTAATCTGTACAGACACTGTTTTGTGTCGAGCACCCCAGAAAAGGCACCATCGCGCAGTTTGATGGAGTTTGGTTTTAAAAAGGTGCATGACGTGGAATTAGACTCTTTGGTGATCTATGAACACGACAAGCAGTACAGCAAAAAGTTTGTTGCACTTTGCCAAGCTTTTTATCTAAAAATGTGAGCTACTTTGGGCTTACTTACAACTTATTACACATGCTTTTTTATTATAGAAATATAAGGCATGATTACTTGTGGATTAGGTATCAAGGTTTAGTTATGCATAGCTCTTTGCCAAAAGATAATATCACTCGTCAAATTCTCGCATTTTTAAGTGAGATTGGTGTTCCATATAAGCTCAGCCATTTTGGCGAAGAAACGTTTTTGCCGGGCCTTAAGTTGGTGCAAGGTGAGCTTTATATTGATTTGGAACGCTTACTATACCCTGGTGATATTCTGCATGAGGCTGGCCATATAGCAGTATGTGAGCCTTCTGAGCGTCATTTACTCAGTAATAATGTTTATGAGAGTGGTCGTAATAAAGATTGGATGCATGGCGAAGAAATGGCGGCAATAGCGTGGTCTGTTGCGGCAATCCAGTTTATCGGCTTCCCGTTGGAAGTTGTATTACACCCAGATGGATATAAAGGGCAGAATGAGACCTTAATCACTTTATTTGAGAATAATGGCATATTCGGTTATCCCTTACTTGGCGCGTGGGATATGCTAGACCCTGAACGCGGATTTCCACACATGCGCGCTTGGATACGAGAAGTTTCCTGGGCCTAGAAGAAAGGGAAAGCTATAACTGTTCGCTATATTCAGTCATGATTTGTGTGATCCAAGTGGCGATACGTTCGTCGCTTTGTTCGTATTGGCTGTCTTCGTCAAGCGCAAGCCCGACAAAGTGGGTTTTGTCTGGTGTGAGTGCTTTTGAGGCTTCAAACTCATAGTCAGGTGTGTTTGGCCAGTAACCTAAGAACTGCACGCCTTGCGGTTGAATTTTGTTATGGAGCATGCCCAAAGCATCTTGAAACCATTGCCCATACCCTTGTTGATCTCCCATGCCAAATAAAGCGATGGTTTTGCCCGAAAGGTTGACGCTATCAATATCATCCCAACAAGATTCCCAATCTTCTTGTAACTCACCAAAGTCCCAAGTAGAAATACCAAAAATCAAAAAGTCGTATTGCTGTGCACCACTAAGCGGCTCATCTTTAATATTGTGCAATGAGACTATATCGTCACCAATAATGTCTTTTATCTTTTCTGCTGCCATCTCTGTGTAGCAAGTGGTTGAGCCATAAAATAAGCCTATTTGCATAGTGTTTATCACTTTTCGTTTGACTGATATGATAGGCGCGAAGTCTACATTATGATGCACTAAATTGATACAGGAAGCCTGTGAGCAAAGAACATAGTCAGCCCATAAATAAACTCAGTGACGAGAATGCTGAGTTTATCGAACATTTTTTAGATTCATTATTTCTTGAACAAGGGTTAAGTGAAAATACGCTTGCGGCCTATCGTAGTGATTTAGAAAAGTTTGCTTACTTTATACAACGTGAAGGTAATGAGAGTTCCTTGTTGTGCGTACAAAGTGATACCGTTGAGGCATATTTAGCCTATCGAGTAGATTTAGGGTTAAAAGCACGCAGCACCGCGCGTGCAATAAGTGCTTTAAAAAAATTTTATTTATTTTTTTTACGGGAAAAAAGCATTGCTCAAACGCCGCTATTAAATATTGCACAACCTAAAACAACGCAAGCATTGCCTAAAACCTTATCAGAGCAAGAAGTTGAAGCTTTACTTGAAGCGCCTGAACTATCGGACCCCATGGGGCTAAGAGACAAAGCGATGCTAGAATTACTGTATGCTACTGGTTTGCGTGTCACTGAGTTAGTTGGTTTGCGTATGGAACAAATCAACCTTCGACAAGCTGTTGTTCTTGTAAAAGGCAAAGGGGGTAAAGAGCGTTTAGTTCCAATGGGTGAAGAAGCATTGCACTATATTGAAGAATTTTTACGTGTAGGACGCCCAGAAATGGTGAAACATGCTACCGATTTTGTGTTTCCATCCAAGCGTGGAACGGGTATGACGCGGCAAACCTTTTGGCATCGAATTAAACACTATGCTATTTTGGCAAATGTGATGTCGCCATTATCGCCACATACATTACGCCATGCTTTTGCAACACATTTGCTGAATCATGGTGCGGATTTAAGAGTAGTACAGATGATGTTGGGGCATAGTGATTTATCGACCACTCAAATTTACACGCATGTTGCCAGTGAGCGTTTAAAAACATTACATCAGCAACATCATCCCAGAGCGTGATGGAATTTTATTTCAAATCGTCGGTCTACTGGGTTAATAGGATAATAATTTTAAAGAGTATGATATGAAGAAAATAATGGTTGCGGCGGCAATGGCATGCTGCTTTACGGTTGGCGCGAATGAAGCATCTAATGTAGAAGAAAAACCGGTTATGGTTCCAACCTCTATAGAGCCAATCAAGTTAAGCTTTGCTAAATTAGGGGTAACAGTGTCTTCAATCGAAGATAGCCCTGTAGCGGGACTTAAAACGGTATTGACTGACAAAGGTGTTCTATATGCCACTCCTGATGGCAAATACCTTATGCAAGGTAATATCATTGATTTAGAAAATCGAGTAAACGTGACAGATCAAGCGCTGAGTGGAGTTCGTAAAGAAGGTGTTGCGAAATACCAAGATTCAATGATTGTCTACAAAGCTGAAAATGAAAAGCATCAGATCACCGTATTTACGGATATCACGTGTGGTTATTGCCGTAAACTTCACCGTGAATTAGAAGATTATTTGGCACAAGGGATTACGGTTAAATATTTAGCGTATCCACGCGGCGGTATTGGCAGTGGTGGCTATGAAGACTTAATGAATGTTTGGTGTGCAAAAGATGCGGCGCAAGCATTAACCGATGCAAAAGCGGGTCAAGAAGTTGAGAATGTCGAAAGCTGCAGCGCACCTGTTGCTGAACACTATCAGTTAGGTCAAAGCTTCGGCTTGAGCGGTACGCCAGCCATTATATTAGAAGATGGCACACTGATCCCTGGATACCAACCTGCCGATGCTTTAGCAAAAATGCTTCAAGACAAAGGTAACGAGTCATAAATCTAGGTATAATGACTGAATGATTAGAAAGGGCCGAACGGCCCTTTTTGCTGTTTAAAACATAAGGTCGTGTCGTTCATGGATACCCAGATAAAAGTTCGTAAGCGCGTTGACGACAGTCATTTGCCCAACCATTTACATCCAATCATCAAACAAATATATGCCAGCCGTGGTGTACGTGATGCTGACGAACTGGATAATAGAGCAAGTACTTTGCTTGATTTTCGTTTATTCAAAGACATTGAAAAAGCCTGCGATATTTTGCATTTAGCGCTTTTACAAAAAGCTAAGATATTAATTGTTGGTGATTTTGATGCCGATGGTGCGACGAGTACCACGGTGCTCATGGAAGGGCTTACGCAATTTGGATTTGAGGATGTTAATTACCTTGTACCAGATCGTTTTAGTTTAGGTTACGGCTTAAGCCCAGCCTTAGCTGAGCACATAGTACAATTAGCGCCAGATTTGGTTATTACCGTGGACAATGGCATATCATGTATAGCGGGAATTGATATTGTTAAGCAAGCGGGTATTCAAGTTATTGTTACCGACCATCATTTGCAAGGTGAGCAATTACCAAACGCCGATGCCATTGTGAACCCTAACCAATTCGACTGTCAGTTTCCATCAAAATCAATCGCTGGTGTTGGCGTGGCATTTTATGTTTTGATAGCGCTGCGTCATCACCTAAGAGCAAACAACTACTTTACCAATACGAGCCAAGCGGAGCCGAATTTAGCATCATTGTTAGATGTGGTGGCACTCGGTACAGTGGCGGATGTGGTTGCGCTGGACGCTAATAACCGCACACTAGTTTATCAAGGTTTAGCACGGATTCGCTCAGGGCACACGCGCCCTGGTATTCAAGCGCTTATTGAAGTGGCTAATCGCAATACGGCACGCTTGAGTGCCAGTGATTTTGGCTTTGCGCTTGCGCCACGCCTAAATGCTGCTGGGCGCTTAGATGATATGAGTTTGGGTATTGCATGCTTGCTTTCAAAAGATGCACAGCAGGCAAGGCGCATTGCAAGCGAGCTGGATAGTTTAAATCACGAACGCCGTGAAATAGAGCAGGGCATGCAACAAGAAGCACAAGCCGTGTTAGAGCGACTAGTACTGAGTGCGCAAACCGTACCGGATGCACTGTGTTTATATCAAGATGATTGGCATCAAGGCGTTATTGGTATTTTAGCGGGCCGCTTAAAAGAGCAATACCATCGACCAACGGTGATTTTTGCGCAGGGTGATAACGGCGAGATCAAAGGCTCATGTCGTTCAATTGATGGCGTACATATGCGTGACATACTTGAATCACTTAATACACAATACCCTGATTTGATAGTCAAATTTGGTGGTCACGCAATGGCTGCTGGATTGACGATTCATGAAGTGGATTTTGAACGCTTTAAAATCGCGTTTACGGACGCGGTTACTCAAGTGCTGTCAGAGGAGCTGAAGCAAAGTATCTTACTGACCGATGGAGAGCTACCCGCAGAGTGCTTTTCAATGGATTTTGCGCAGTTATTGCAACAAGCAGGACCGTGGGGACAGCACTTTCCAGAGCCCGTATTTAATGGTGAATTTGAACTCGTTCAGCAGCGTATCGTTGGTGAAAAGCACTTAAAACTCGTGCTAAAACATATTTCAGGAAAACTGGTCGATGCCATTGCCTTTAATGTGGATGTCAGAGCTTGGCCAAATACGCAAGCAAACACGGCTTTGGTTGCTTATCAGCTCGATATAAACGAGTTTAGAGGCAAGTTTTCATTACAGTTGATCGTACGAGAAATCAGCGCGATTACCGCATAAAGGCATTTATAGCGACAACAAATTTTGCTACTATGGCGCGTTTAATAATTGGGGTGCTGTTAGGTGAGAACTGAAATAGCAGCAACTCTATAAAATCGAGCAATTTTTGGAGTAATGTGCATGTTTGAAGTGAATCCTGTGATTAATCAAATCAAGGACATTCGCGAACGTACTGAACTGCTTCGGGGGTATCTTTGACTACGCTCACAAACTAGAGCGTTTAGAAGAAGTGAATGCCGAATTAGAAGATTCAGCAGTATGGAATGAACCGGAAAAAGCGCAAGCTTTAGGCCGTGAAAAATCAGCGTTAGAAGCCGTTGTTGAAACCATTGATGAACTGGTTGCAGGTGCCGATGATGTTGAAGGTCTTGTTGAGCTAGCTGTAGAAGCAGAAGATCAAGACACTTTTGATGAAGCGCAGCAAGAATTAGAAACGCTAGTCGCCTCATTAGAAAAACTTGAGTTTCGCAGAATGTTTTCCGGTGCACATGATGACAGCGATGCATATTTAGACTTACAAGCAGGGTCAGGCGGAACGGAAGCGCAAGACTGGTGTAACATGTTGCTACGCATGTACTTGCGTTGGGGTGAAGCGAAAGGCTTTAAAGTTGAGCTAGTTGAAGCCACCGACGGGGATGTTGCGGGTAT
This sequence comes from Pseudoalteromonas sp. ABE4_541, assembly GCF_056312285.1. Classification (NCBI taxonomy): domain Bacteria; kingdom Pseudomonadati; phylum Pseudomonadota; class Gammaproteobacteria; order Alteromonadales; family Pseudoalteromonadaceae; genus Pseudoalteromonas; species Pseudoalteromonas sp. ABE4_541. The sequence goes on along the minus strand of NZ_JBSVEM010000007.1, from coordinate 3,235 downwards.
TAAAGGGGCAACGGTCCGTTTTGTTGGCGAATACGCTTATGGTTGGTTGCGCACGGAAACGGGCGTTCACCGTTTGGTACGTAAGAGCCCATTTGACTCAAGTGGTCGCCGCCATACTTCGTTTGCTTCAGCATTCGTCTATCCAGAAGTTGACGACAATATTGAAATTGATATTAACCCAGCCGATTTACGTATCGACGTATATCGAGCATCGGGTGCGGGTGGTCAGCACGTAAACACCACCGAGTCTGCGGTTCGTATCACGCACGTGCCAACCAATACGGTAGTACAATGTCAGAACGAACGTTCGCAGCACAAGAACAAAGCACAAGCGATGAAGCAATTGAAAGCCAAGTTATTTGAGCTAGAAATGCAAGCGCAAAACGCTGAAAAACAGTCACAAGAAGATGCAAAGTCTGATATCGGTTGGGGTAGTCAAATACGTTCATATGTATTGGATGACTCTCGTATCAAAGATTTACGTACCGGTGTTGAAAACCGTAATACGCAAGCCGTTCTTGATGGCGACTTAGACAAATTTATCGAAGCTAGCCTGAAGTCAGGCCTTTAATCAACAAGCTAAATTAAGAGCTAAAAAATGACAGATCAAATCCAAGACGAAAACAAACTCATTGCTGAGCGTCGTAATAAGTTGGATGCGATTCGCGAGAATTGCAATGCCAATGGCCATCCAAACACCTTCCGCCGTGAAGACTATACGGCTGATCTACAGGCTAAGCTTGGCGATAAATCGAAAGAAGAGCTGGTTGAGCTAGACCAGCAAGCTGCTGTAGCAGGCCGTATCTTAGCGAAGCGTGGTCCTTTTCTTGTGTTACAAGACATGAAAGGTCGTATTCAGGCTTATGCTTCAAAAGATGTACAGAAAGACTTAAAAGAAAAGTATGGTCAGTTAGACATTGGTGACATCATTGGCGTGAAAGGGCCTGTACATAAGTCGGGTAAAGGTGACCTATACGTAGACATGGTTGAGTATGAGCTACTAACTAAGTCTTTACGCCCATTACCAGAGAAGTTCCATGGTTTAACCGACCAAGAAGCGAAGTATCGTCAGCGTTATGTTGATTTGATCACTAATATGGATACGCGTGAAACATTCCGCATCCGCTCTAAAGTGATCGAAGGCATTCGTCGCTTCCTTGCTGAGCGTGACTTTATGGAAGTAGAAACGCCGATGTTACAAGTTATTCCTGGCGGTGCTACAGCACGTCCATTCGTTACACACCACAATGCGCTAGATATCGATATGTACTTGCGTATCGCGCCAGAGCTTTACCTTAAACGTTTAGTGGTGGGTGGTTTTGACCGTGTATTCGAAATTAACCGCAACTTCCGTAACGAAGGTCTTTCAACACGTCACAACCCAGAGTTCACCATGATTGAATTCTACCAAGCGTATGCCGATTATAAAGATCTCATGAACCTTACTGAAGATATGCTTCGCACGGTTGCGCAAGACGTGTTAGGCACAACAACCATTGTGAACACTACAAAGAATGCTGAGGGTGAAGTGGTTGATACGATTGAGTATGACTTTGGTCAGCCTTTTGTTCGCTTATCAATGGCTGACGCAATCATTGAACATTCTGAAGATGCTGCGGCTCAAGCACATATTTTCAAAGACCCTGAAAACCACTTTGAAGAATTAAAAGCGTTTGCTAAGCAAGTTCACGTTAAGATCCCTGAAAACTGTGTTTGGGGCCCTGGTAAGTTTTTATGTGAGATCTTCGAAGAAGTGGCAGAGCATAAGCTTATTCAACCGACTTTCATTACAGAGTACCCGTGGGAAGTGTCTCCTCTTGCGCGTCGTAACGATGAAAACCCGTTTATTACTGACCGTTTTGAATTCTTCGTAGGTGGTCGTGAGCTTGCCAATGGCTTCTCAGAGCTTAACGATGCAGAAGACCAAGCTGCTCGCTTTGCACGTCAGGTTGAAGAGAAAGATGCAGGCGATGATGAAGCAATGCACTTTGATGATGATTATATCCAAGCACTTGAGTATGGCTTACCGCCCACGGCAGGTGAGGGGATTGGTATTGACCGTCTAGTGATGCTATTTACTGATTCGCCAACGATTAAAGATGTTATCTTGTTCCCGCATATGCGCCCTCAAGCTGACTAATTTAATTAAACATAAAAAGCCGCTTTGATAGCGGCTTTTTTGTATCTTTACTTTGTTTTGCTCTATTTTTAGGCGTGAAGCGACGAAAACTTAAACGTCGTCATATAAATGACTTAAAAGCTGCACATTCTATGAGCATACAGTCCATTTTTACCATAAAAGTGTTTGACTTATTTTCGTAAGTCTTTATTATACGCATCCACAAGACGGAGAGGTGGCCGAGTGGCCGAAGGCGCTCCCCTGCTAAGGGAGTATAGGGTTTGTAGCCCTATCGAGGGTTCGAATCCCTCCCTCTCCGCCATGTACTTAACATGGTTTCTTGTAACGGACGCGTAGTTAGCTGGATAGCTTATTTAGCAATGATGGCTACGAACAAGTTCGCATCTGGTAAGTAAAGATGTAAAAGATACTTAAGACGGACGCGTAGCTCAGCTGGATAGAGTACCTGGCTACGAACCAGGCGGTCGGAGGTTCGAATCCTCCCGCGTCCGCCACTTTTCTCAAGTGGTTAAAAATAGAGGTATCTTTAAGAGATATAAAATTTTAAACGACGGACGCGTAGCTCAGCTGGATAGAGTACCTGGCTACGAACCAGGCGGTCGGAGGTTCGAATCCTCCCGCGTCCGCCACTTTTCTTAAGTGGTTAAATATAAAGAATTGCGATGCAGGCAGTCGGAGGTTCACTCTTACAAAAAACGTCCCGCGTCCGCCACTTTTCTCTAAGTGGTAAAATATATGAGCATCTTTAAGTGAAGATGAAAAAGATACTTAACGACGGACGCGTAGCTCAGCTGGATAGAGTACCTGGCTACGAACCAGGCGGTCGGAGGTTCGAATCCTCCCGCGTCCGCCACTTCTTCTAAAGAAGTGAGCAATCAACCGACATGTTCTAAAAAGACAGTCGGTTTTTTTGTGTCTGAAATTTGAGCCTGTGATCGGTCGGAGGCTCACTCTTACAAAGAAACGTCCCGCGTCCGCCACTTCTTCTAAAGAAGTGAGCAATTAACCGACATGTTCTAAAAAGACAGTCGGTTTTTTTGTGTCTGAAATTTGAGCCTGTGATCGGTCGGAGGCTCACTCTTACAAAGAAACGTC